>JAFAED010000353.1 GCA_023424275.1 Pseudomonadota bacterium
TTGCGCAGCTGGAAATGGAGTTGCGACGTCTGGACCTGTCCGGTGGCACCGGCGCGGCCGATGACGTCGCCCATGCGGACGCTCTGCCCGCGTTTGACGTCGATCCGGCCGGCATGGCCGTAGGCGCTGACCCAGCCGCTGCCATGGTTGATCAGGATCAGCCCGCCATAGACGCCGATCTGGTCGCCGGCATAGGCGACGATGCCGTTGGCGGTCGCACGGATCGGCGTGCCTTCGGCAGCGGCGATATTGATGCCGTCGCTGACCTTGCCGGGCGCGATCCGGCCGAAGCGTGCGAGGATCGGGCCGTTGAGCGGCCATTCGAAACGGCCGGTGAAATAGGCGGGATCGGCAATCGCCGTCGTCACCGGCTTGCGCGGCGCCGCGGTGCCGGCGGCCGGCTTTCCGCTGGCGGCGAGCGCCGGCTGGCTGCCCGTCGCGATATCGTCGATGTCGAGGCGGAAGGCGGCGGCGCGCGCGCCGACGTCGACCGGGCCGGCCTGCACGGGCCGCGCGCCCGAGGGCAGGCGCAGCCGCTGGCCGACGCGCAGGATATAGGGTTCGGACAGCGCGTTGACGGTGATGATCTCGCCCCAGTCGGCGCGATAGGCGGCCGCGATGCCGATCCCCGTCTCACCCGCCGCGACGCGGTGATAGAGGCCCGCGGGGATGCGTAGCTGCTGACCGGGGCGGAGCGTATAGGGCGGCGCCAGGTCGTTTTCGATCGCCAGCGCTTCGGATCCCGCGCCGCTCATCTCGCCGATCGCGCGCAGCGTGTCGCCGGGGCGGACGGTGTAGGAACCCGCCGTCACCTGCACGGCGTTCGTCGCGACGGGTTTCAGCGTCCAGGTCGGTCGCGCATCGCCGCCGACGACCTCGCCGCCGAAGATGTCGCCGCGCACCGGCGCTTCCTCGGCCGGCGCGGGGCGCGATGCCGGGGCGGGCGCGTTGGTTGCGGGAATACAGCCCGCGAGCAAAAACGCCCCGGACAACAGCCAGATACGATGGTTAACGCCCCCCATGACGCCTCTTTGCCAAAGCAAACCGGCGCTGGCTAGGCTTCTGTCCCGATCTGGAACAATATATCGGTTTTTATCTCTGGCTGGGATGCGCTTGGCACGAACCCAGGTTTGCCGAGATCGTAGCTTGGATTGCACAGCCGTGCCGGGATGCCATTGTCGCCGCCACCGCCATTCAAGATAATTTTGGGACCTATATACCTAGCTAGCCGCCCCGCACGGCGGCGGTTGAACCCTCTCCAAAAGTGCATATAATGTTCTCATGGAGGTGCCGATGCGCGACAGCAGAACCGTTGCCAATCGTTTCCTCGATTTGGCACGCGAGAACAACGACAGCCTTACCCCGATGCAGCTCCTAAAGCTGGTTTACATCGCTCATGGCTGGATGCTTGGCCTTCACGGCCGCCCCTTGATCCGCGATGAGGTCGAGGCGTGGCAGTATGGTCCGGTAATTCCCCGTCTTTATAATGCCATTCGTCAGTTCAAGAGCCAGCCGGTCTGCGAAAAGATCAGGAGCGCCCCGGCTGAGCGGATGGACGCAGCCGAAGAAAACATAGCGCGCCAGGTTTACGAGATTTACGGCGACCGTTCGGGTCCGGCATTGTCTCGTCTGACGCACCAGAAAGACAGTCCGTGGGATAAGGTCTATGAGCATGGCTCATATGGCACCGTGATCCCCAACGATCTAATCGAGGATCATTACGCGATGCTCGCAAAGCGGGCTGCTGCTTGAGCGGTGACGCGCTTCCTAGGGTCCCCAAGCTTCCAGAGGAAGGGGAGCCGCAAGAAGGAATCGACCTAGGCCAAGCAGAAGCTCTATCCCTTGGACGAGGATTGCCCGCTCGCGACCTGAAGCGCGAAGCTGACGAATCCGAACATGACCGGAATGAGCGATTTAAGGGTCATTTCGACCGAATAGGCATCTGCGGGCTGTATATTATCGCTGGGGCCGTGATCGTGGCAGCCGCGTTCTGGTTTTGGCATCTGGTCACGCCTTGGGGCTTCCTTACCCCCGAACAGCTTTCCCACCTTCAAAACCTTCTGACAGGCGGGATTCTGGTCAGTGTCGGGACCAGCTACATGAAAAAGCGCCTAGGCTAACCCTGACCCTCAATTGCCTTTGGCTCATACATCGCCGCAAGCTTCCGCGCCTCACCCGCGCCGCCCGGAAGCATGTTCGCCTTTTTCAGAATGTAGATCGGGTATTTCGTCGGTAGATAGACCGTGCGGAACCAATGCTGAAACTCGGCCCACGCCTCATTCGGGTAGGCGTTCGCTTCCTGTGGATTGCTGGCGCTCTGAGGGTATTCTGGCGGATAGTGGTGAGCGTATTTGATGCGTGGTCCATACTTCTCGTCGAAATTGCCCGCTGTCCAATAGCGCCCCCATGTGCCGCCCACGCTGCCGTCTGGGATGGTGTGCTCGTTGACAGGCAGCCCCGCGTTGATGAGATCGACAACGAGGCCTGTGCTCTCCTTGAAAACGCTAAAATAGCCAACCGGCACGCTGTCTTTGAGCAGCGAAACTCGGGCGTTGAACAGCTTCCACGGATCGGCTGGAACATAGCCTAGAGCGTCATAGATGAACTTTTGAAGGCCATAACGGGCGAGGTTGCGGTAATTGGTAAGAGCGGTGTCATTCGTCCGCTGGGCCTCGAAGGCGAAGTATTCGACCATCGCCATGCAAACCATGTCGGGATAGGCGTAGTGCGGCGAGCCGTCTTTGGTGATCTCGATATATAGGCTCGGCTCGTCAAATCCCGCCTTGTCCAGATAGTCACGAAAGAACTGCATGCGGCCGCGCGGCCAAACGCCAGCCTCATGAGCTTGCTGCCATTCCTGCGTGAGCTCCTGAATTGTTGAGCGGGCGGCGCCGGTCATTTCGGCAAGACCGCGCTGCGTCAGGTAGGGGATGCCGTTTTCGAGCACGCCCATCTCGATCCCGCCAACGACTCGCTCGACCTCGATCCCTAGATCGAGGCTCATCTGATAGGGTGCCGGACTTTGCGCCGATTTTTCTACTAAGGCATTGGATTTACTTGTGAATGGGGTGGCCGGAGTTACCATCGATCGCGCCACGTCATCAAAGGCTGCGTCAATCGGCTGAATGATCTTCTTATCGTCAGGCATGGATTAGACCTTTGTAGGTGAGGCGCTTGCCGATCATGCGGCCGATGGTCTGGTCGATAAAGCCCATGGTGCCAGCTTCGCGCGTATTCTGGCGGAACGCAAATTCGTTGACGTAGCGGTGAAGGTGCTTCTGGCTCATGTAGTGGTAGATGCCATAATGGCCGCGCTTCAACAGCGCCCAGAAGCTCTCAATGCCGTTGGTATGGATGCAATAGTGGCGGACATATTCGCCAGCCGAGTGATTAACGGTGTGGTGAATGTAGCCCTTGGCGGTGAGACCGCGATAGGCCGAAAAGTCGTCGGTGACGACGCTGGCACCTTCCGGCACGTTGGCTTCCACGTAGCTGGTGAGGGTCTTGCCGGTGGTGTCTGCGACGGGAGTGGCGCGAACCTGTGCATTCTCGTCGCGGATGCCGACAACGGCAGTCTTGCCAACGCCACCACGGCCAAGGTGAAGGCGCTTGGAGGCGTGCTTGTTCTTCTCCTTGCCGCCGATGAAGGTTTCATCGACCTGCACATGATCGCCCATGTCGCCGTCCGACTTGGCAAGCCAAGTTTCGCGGATACGCTGCGCGAGGAACCATGCCGATTTCTGGGTGATGCCAAGCTCGCGGGCCATCTGGGTCGAGGGGATGCCCTTGCGCGCGGTCGTCATCATGTAGATCGCCATGAGCCACTTGTGCAGCGGGAGGCGGCTTTCGGCCAGAACGGTGCCGGTGCGGACGCTGAAATGCTGGCGGCAGTCGCGGCAGCGGTAGGGCATGGGCTTATGGTTCTTGACCTCAGCGACCGACAGGTTGCCGCAATGAGGGCAAGAGACTTCGCCGGCCCAGCGGTTCTGCTCGAAATAGAGCCGAGCGGCGTTCTCGTCGGGGAAGCGAGCGAAGAACTGATAGAGGCTGACGGTTTCAGGCTTGTCGGTCATGAAACCTAACTAGCCACACTCGGCTAGGAAGTCAACTCAATTTGGCTAGCTAAGTATATAGGCCCCATAATTTTGATGGATTTTTTCCGTCCAAAAATATCATACACAGAAGTCAGGCAAGGCAGATGGGCGTTCAAGTGTTTATCAGCGGAGGTGCCGGTGAAGAATAGATCCAACTCTTCCCTTAATATGGTTGCAATATGTGCTTCATTGTTGTTCGCTTTGGCGAGTGGCGATTTAGCTCGTTCATGGCGATCAGGTCATTTGGAAGGATGGGATTTCCTTCTTCGAATGATAATAAGGGTTATCCCTTTCGCATATATAATCTTTTATGCGTTTTCTCCCGGTCGTCGAATTGATGAAACGGCGCGGGAATAACCACTCGAGGTCGGGAAAAAATATTCAGGCCGAGTAAGCCCCGCGCAGCGCCGCCAGCGACGCGTCGTGCGTCAGGTCGAGCTGGAGCGGGGTGACCGAGATATATCGGTCGTCGATCGCCTCGAGGTCGCTGTCGTGGCCGAGGCTGTGCTCGATGCCGTGGAGCCCGAACCAGTAATAGCGATAGCCGCGCGGGTCGGTCCCTTCGACGATCGAACCGCGGCCATAGTCGTGGAAGCCCTGGCGGGTGACGCGGATGCCCTGCACCTCGGCGGCGGGAATCGCGGGGAAGTTGACGTTGATCAGCGTGCGCGGGGCCATCTCCATGTCGAGCAGCGGGCGCAGCACCTGTGCGCCCCATTGCTCGGCGGCCTCGAACGGGACGCTGTCGCCCATGCCTTCCTTGGCATAGACTTGGCTGAGCGCGATCGAGCGGATGCCCGCGAGCGCGCCCTCGATCGCCGCCGACACGGTGCCCGAATAGGTGATGTCGTCGCCGAGATTGGCGCCGCGATTGACGCCCGACAGGATCAGGTCGGGCTTTTCGGGCATCAGCTTGCCGATCGCCATCATCACCGAGTCGGTCGGCGTGCCGCTGCACGACCAGCGGCGCTCACCATGCTGACGAATGCGCACGGGGCGCGAGAGGGTGAGCGAATGGCCGGCGCCCGATTGTTCCTCGGCGGGCGCGCAAACCCAGATGTCGTCGGACAGCTGGCGCGCGATCGCTTCGAGGACCGCCATGCCGGGGGCGTGATAGCCGTCGTCGTTAGTGAGGAGGATGCGCACGTCTTTGTCTTTCCGTTTCTGTTTCGTCATGCCGGGCTTGACCCGGCACCCGCCTTTTCTTCGCGAAGGAAGGCAGGCCCCGGATCAGGTCCGGGGTGACGATGGATGTCAGCCGACGGGCGTCAGCTTCGTGATGCCGCCCATATAGGGCAGCAGCGCCTTCGGAATATCGACGCTGCCATCGGCTTGCTGGTAGTTCTCAAGGATCGCGACGAGCGTGCGGCCGACCGCGAGGCCCGAACCGTTCAGCGTGTGGACGAACTCGTTGCCCTTGACCTCTTCGCGGCGGAAGCGGGTGTTCATGCGGCGCGCCTGGAAATCGCCGCAGTTCGAGCAGCTCGAAATCTCGCGATAGCTGTCCTGACCGGGCAACCAGACTTCGAGGTCATAGGTCTTGCGCGCGGCAAAGCCCATGTCGCCGGCGCACAGCAGCATCTTGCGATAGGGCAGTTCGAGCGCTTCGAGGATTTCCTCCGCCGCGCGCGTCTTCCGCTCGAGTTCGGCGTCGCTGTCCTCG
Source organism: Pseudomonadota bacterium (assembly GCA_023424275.1). Taxonomy (GTDB): domain Bacteria; phylum Pseudomonadota; class Alphaproteobacteria; order Sphingomonadales; family Sphingomonadaceae; genus Sphingopyxis. The sequence goes on from JAFAED010000353.1 coordinate 5,758, forward strand.
GGGCGGACGATCGAGACGAGCTCGACCTTCCAGAATTGGTGCTGGCGGATATAGCCGCGCGTGTCGCGTCCCGCCGACCCCGCTTCGGAGCGGAAGCAAGGGGTGAGCGCGGTCATACGGACCGGCAGGTCGGCCTCGGGCAATATTTCCTCGCGCACCGCATTGGTCAGGCTCATCTCGGAGGTCGAGATCAGCCAGCGGCCGTCGGTGGTCTGGAACAGGTCCTCGCGGAATTTGGGGAGCTGCGTCGTGCCGAATGCGGCTTCGTCGCGCACCATCAGCGGGGTCGCGCACTCGGTATAGCCCGCCTCGATCGTCTGCTTGTCGATCATGAACTGGCCGATCGCGCGTTCGAGCCGCGCCATCTGGCCTTTCAGGAAGGCGAAGCGGGCACCCGACATCTTGGCCGCAGTCTCGAAATCGAGGCCGAGCGCGGGGGCAAAGTCGGCATGTTCCTGCGGTTTGAAGTCGAAGGTGCGCGGCGTGCCCCAGCGC
>JAFAED010000381.1 GCA_023424275.1 Pseudomonadota bacterium
GCAACCGACCGACCCCGGGATCTGCACATCCTTATAGTCCATATAGAAACCGGCGAGGCTCAGCGTCAGCCTGCGGTCGAGCAGCGAACCCTTGTAACCGATTTCATAGCTGTCGACCTTTTCGGGGTCGAAGGCGAGGAAGTTGTAGATGTCGTCATAGGTGCGGCCCGCCGCCGGATTGCTGATGGGGGCCGAGGTGCCCGACCCGCGCGGATCGAAACCGCCGCCCTTGAACCCCTTTGAATAGGATGCGTAGACCAGATTGTCGGCGTTGGGCTTGAAGCTCAGCGAGGCGCGCGGGGTGAATTCCTTAAACGTCCGGTCGCCGCGGAAGTTGGTCGCGATGGCGATCGGGAACGGCGTCAGCGTGCCGCCGAATTCGGGCGACAGGCCCGAGATCCGGGTGGCTTTGTAGACAAAGGCATCGCGCTTGTCGTTCGTGTAGCGCCCGCCGACCGACAGGCTGAGCTGTTCGGTGAAGTCGAAGGTGACATCGCCGAACACCGACCAGGTCTTGGTCCGCACGTCGCCCGCCGTATAGGCGTTGAGGCCCGGCAGCGGGCCGCCGAGTGCGGGCGGGTTCGCCGCGCCGGCCAGGCCGAGCAGAACGTCGAACGAGGTCGCCGCCTTTGCGTCGAGATAATAGAAACCGACAAGGCCGTGCAGCCGATCGCTTTCATAGAGGAGCTGGAATTCCTGGCTGATCTGCTCGTTGCGATAGACCGCCGGAACATCGACGTCGACCGACGGCAGGGCATCGAAGTCGATCGGCGTGTAGCTGGTGTCCTTGCGCCACGAGCTGATCGACCGCAGCGTGACAGTGTCGCTGAGTTCGGCGGAGACGTTCATCGCAAGGCCATAGGCCTTTACGTCCTGCTTGGGATCGTTAAGCCCCGCGCGCGTGTCATAGACGTCGTCGAGCACCGGGGCGCCCGACACGAGGCCGGGGATCAGGCGGTGGCCGTTGCGCGGGTCGGACTTGTCGCGCGTATAGTCGCCCGAGATGCGGATCAGCACCGGCGCGCCGTTCCCGCCCAGTTCGACCGTTCCGCGCCCGGCCCAGACGTCCTTATTGTAGTTTTCGAGGCCATCGATGGTCAGATTGTCCCCGAAGCCGCCACGCGACAGGCGCGCCACCGATCCGCCGACGCGGACGATGTCGCTGATCGGTGCGCTGGCGGTGACGACGAGATCGGCCTGCTTGTAAGTGCCGAGCGTCCCGCGGATGCGCAATTCGGGCGAGTCGGGGTTGAGCGCGCGCGTCACATATTTGACCGCGCCGCCGATCGTGTTGCGGCCATAGAGCGTGCCCTGCGGCCCGCGCAGCACTTCGATCCGCTCGACATCGTAAATATCGAGCACGGCGCCCTGCGGCCGGTTCAGATAGACGTCGTCGAGATAGATGCCGACACCCGCCTCGAACCCCGGGACCGGGTCCTGCTGGCCGACGCCGCGGATGAAGGCGGTGAGCGTCGAATTGGTTCCGCGCGAATTTTCGAGCGTCGTGTTCGGCGCCATGTTGGCGACGTCGGTGATGTCGATCGCGCCGACCTTGGCGAGCGTGTCGCCCGACAATGCGGTCACCGCGATCGGCACGTCGATCAGCCGTTCGTCGCGGCGGCGTGCCGTCACGATGATGTCGCCGTCGCTGCTGTCGGTGCTGGCGCCTTCCTCCTGTGCGAAGGCCGGGGGAGCGAAAGCGATCATCGAAAGCGCACTGGTAACGAGGACGCCACGGCGCAATGAGCGGGCGAAAGGACGCATGAAGACTCTCCCATGTGGCGGGCGACCTTTGTCACCCTTTCGGTTTTCTTGGGCCGGTGCTTGCCAAGCCGCGCCGCTTCCAATAATGAAAGGTGAACCAAGTTTCAACTTGGAATATCGTTCCAGCGTTTTTTGCTTGCCAGTGGTGCGGGAAAGCCACGATGGCGGCAGGAGCCATGCCAAGGGGAGATGGAAGGCCGTCATGGATCAGCCGCAATCATCCGCGCCGCTCGCCGAAAACGAAGCGGGCAATCCGGACAAGACGCCACGCACCGAGCGCGGGCGGCGGACGCTGCGCAAACTCCTCGATGCCGCAGCGATCGAATTCGGCGAGCGCGGATTTCACGAAGCGTCGATCAGCGCGATCACGCGCCGCGCCGGGACCGCGCTGGGCAGCTTCTACACCTATTTCGATTCGAAAGAGGAAATCTTCCAGGCGCTCGTCCGCTATATGAGCGAACGGTTGCGCGATCATGTCACCCCGGAAGTGCAGGCGGCGCCCGACGAGATCAGCGCCGAGCGCGTCGGGCTCGAATCCTTCCTCGGCTTCGTGCGCGAGCATAAGGAGATTTACCGGATCATCGACGAGGCCGAATTCGTCGATTATGCGAGCTACCGCCGCCATTATGAGACGACGGTCGAGCGTATGCGCCAGCGGCTCGAAGCGGGCGCGGCACGCGGCGAGATCCGCCCCGACGCGAGCGAGGTCCACGCCTGGGCGATAGCGGGGATGAACGTGTTTCTCGGCATGCGCTATGGCTTGTGGGACGAGTCCGCCGACATCGCGGATATCGCGCGCATCGCAAACGACATGCTTGCCAACGGTCTGGCGAAACGCGACTGACGATCTTTGCCCGGCCTGCGGGGCGGACCGGATTAGCGCGCAATCAGGAAAATCGCATGTTCGGCGCGCCAGCTTGCCGCCGCGTCGCTCGTCGGCCGGTCGCCCGACAGATGCCAGGCGCGATCGACCCTGATGCCCTTGGCGCGAACCAGATCGCGGAAGTCACTGACCGTGACATGGTGGATGTTCGGGGTTTCGTACCAGGCGATCGGGATCGATCGCGTGACCGGCATCCGCCCGCCCCACAGCAGCGCGAGGCGTACGCGCCAGTGTGCGAAATTCGGAAAGCTGACGAAGGCGCGCGGCGCGATGCGCAGCAATTCGTCGACCACCTTGTCCGGCCGCTCGGTCGTTTGCAGCGTTTGCGACAGGATCGCATAGTCGAAGGCGTCGTCGGGATAGTCCGCGAGGTCGTGGTTCGCGTCGCCCTGCACGACCGACTGGCCGCGTGCGATGGCGGCGGTGACATTGTCGGGGTCGATCTCCAGCCCGCGCGCGTCGACGCCCTTGCCTTGCAAGGCCGCCATCAGTTCGCCGTCGCCGCAGCCGACGTCGAGCACGCGCGCCGCGCGGGGCACCGCATCGGCGATGATCGCAAGGTCGGGGCGAAGGTTCATCGTCAGGCCTGCCTGTAAACGTCGGGGAAATGCCGCTGCATGAACGGCGCGGCATCCTCGACCGGGGTCCAGCCGAGCGCCGCATAGAGCCGGTGCGCGTCGCTCGTCGCGAGCATCCACCGCCGCAGTCCTTGCAACTCGGGATGGTCGTGGAGCGCGGTCACCATGCGCGCGGCGAGTCCGTGCCCGCGATGCGCCGCGAGCACATAGACATCGGCGAGATAGGCGAAGGTCGCGCGATCGGTGATGACGCGGGCAAAGCCCACCTGTTCGCCATCGGGCGCGAAGATACCGACACACAGCGAGCCCGCGATCGCGCGTTCGACCACCGCGCGCGCAATATCTGCCGCCCAATA
>JAFAED010000435.1 GCA_023424275.1 Pseudomonadota bacterium
TTCAAGCTGCTGACGATCACCGCCGGCTTCATCCACATGAATTTCTGGACCTTCCTGTGGGCCAGCCTCGCCAGCCGGGCCTTTTCCTTCATGCTCGTCGGAATCCTGTTCCGGCTGTTCGGGGCGCCGATCAAGGCGTTCATCGACAAATATCTGATCTGGGTCACCGGCGCGTTCCTCATCGCCGTCGTCGCAGGCTTCCTCGCGATCGGCGCGCTGTCGGGCGACGGCAAGACCAAGGAAGCCGACAAATGCAGCGGCGCGACGCTGCAGAGCATGGGGCTGGACCGGAAGTAATCGGGGAACGGACCAAAAGGCCCCGCCCCTTCTCGTCATCCCGGACTTGATCCGGGATGCATCCCAGCGCTTGAAGTCGTGGACCCCGGATCAAGTCCGGGGTGACGATGGGAGGGAACGTCGCCCTCCCTGCGAAACCTATTCGTTCGCCATCGTGTGCAGCCAGTCGGCGTGGCGCGGCGCCTTCTTGGTCTGGCTCCACTCCTCGAGCATCAGCGGCGCGACACGCTTGAGCTCGGCATATTGCTCGGCGGTCCCGATATCGCACGCCAGTTCCACCCGGTGGCCGTTGGGGTCGAAGAAATAGATCGACTTGAAGATGCCATGATGCGTAGGGCCGAGCACGTCGACGCCTTCGCTTTCCAGATGCGCCTTCGCGGCAACCAGCTCGTCAAAGCTGCCGACCTTGAACGCCAGGTGCTGGACCCACGCCGGCGTATTCTCGTCGCGCCCCATGACGGGCTGGTTCGGCAGTTCGAAGAAGGCAAGGATGTTGCCGTTCCCCGCCTCGAGGAAGACGTGCATATAGGGGTCGTACTCGCCGGTCGACGGCACATGATCCTCGGCAAAGGCGGTCGTGTAGGTCATGCCGAGCATGCGCTCGTACCATTCGACCGTTTCCTTCGCATCCTTGCAGCGATAGGCGGCGTGGTGGACGCCTCCCAATTTGATCGGGCTCGTCATTCGGCGGGTTCCTCGACGTTCAGGGCTCCGCGGCGAATCTGGTCCATTTCCATCGATTTGAACAGCGCGGTGAAATTGCCTTCGCCAAAGCCTTCATCCTTCTTGCGCTGGATGAATTCGAAGAAGACCGGGCCGATCACGGTCTGGCCGAAGATCTGGAGCAGCAGGCGCGGGTCGCCTTCGGTCGTCGAGCCGTCGAGCAGGATGCCGCGCGACTGGAGGCCCTCGACCGACTCGCCATGCCCCGGGAGGCGTTCTTCGAGCATTTCATAATAGGTCGCCGGCGGCGACGGCGCGAACGGATTGCCGAGCGCCTTCAATTTGTCCCACGCGGCGTAGAGATCGTCGCAGCTGAAGGCGATATGCTGGATGCCCTCGCCATTATAGGCGCGCAGATATTCCTCGATCTGGCCTTTGCCGCCCGCGCCCTCTTCGTTGAGCGGAATGCGGATCTTGCCGTCGGGGGCCGTCATCGCCTTCGAGGTCAGCCCGGTATATTCGCCCTTGATGTCGAAATAGCGGATCTCGCGGAAACCCGCGATCCGCTCGTAGAACGCCGCCCAATGCGCCATGCGGCCGCCATAGACATTGTGCGTCAGGTGATCGATCAGCTGCATGCCCGCGCCGACCGGATGGCGATCGACGCCCTCTTCATAGATGAAGTCGATGTCGTAGATGCTGAGGTCGTCGCCATAACGGTCGATCAGATAGATGATCGAACCGCCGATGCCGCGGATCGCGGGCAGGCGCAGTTCCATCGGGCCGGGGTTGACCTCGACCGGCTCGGCGCCGCGCTCGATCGCTTCTGCATAGGCTTTCGCCGCATCCCGGACGCGCCAGCCCATGCCGCACGCCGACGGGCCGTGCTCGGCGGCGAAATAGGATGCGGGCGATTTGGGTTCGTAATTGGCGATCAGGTTGATCCCGCCCTGGCGCCACAATTGCACGTCCTTCGAACGGTGATGCGCGATCTGGGTGAACCCCATCGCGGCGAACACGGGCTCAAGAATCCCTTTCTCCGGCGCCGAAAATTCGACGAATTCAAAGCCGTCGAGGCCCAGCGGATTATCGAAAAGGTCGGCCATGTTGCATTCCCATCTAGTTTCAATTGAAACTATTATGGTGGCTCGGGGTTGCGGAGTCAATGTCGACTGATGCGCGCAATAAACCCCTCCCCTTCAGGGGAGGGGTTGGGGTGGGGTATGCCGAGATAGCGCGAGGTCGAGGGCCCCACCCGCTGCGACTAACGAACAAGTTCGTAAGTCTCGCTGCCCTCCCCTGAAGGAGAGGGCTTGGATTGGTCACGCCGCCGCGCTCTCGAACGCCTCCAGCGCTTCGCTCGCGGCCATCCAGCGTGCCTCGGCGGCCTCCTGCGCCGCGACGATCTTGCCGCGCCGCTGCGACAGCTCGCTCATCGTCAGGCTCTTATATTCGTTCGCGGCCCCTTGCGGGTCGAACATCGCGCGGTCGATGGCGGACAATATGACCTCATATTTCGCGAGGTCGGCCTCGGCGTCCGAGACGTCCTTCTTGATCTTTGCCGCCGCTTCGCGCGCCGCGGCGGCGGCCTTGCGGTCTTCCTTCTTGTCGGCCTTCGACACCTTCTCCTTACCCGGGCCTTTCCCGAGGATCAGGTCGACATAATCGTCCATGCTGCCCGAATATTCGCGCGCGGTGCCGTCGTCGACGAGCACCAGCCGGTCGGCGGTGAGTTCGAGCATGTGGCGGTCGTGGCTGACGAGCACGACGGCGCCGTCAAAATCGTTGAGCGCCTGCACCAGCGCTTCGCGCGCATCGACGTCGAGGTGGTTGGTCGGTTCGTCGAGGATCAGGAGGTGCGGCGCGTCGCGCGTGATCAGCGCCAGCGCCAGCCGCGCGCGTTCGCCGCCCGACAGCTTCGCGACCTCGGTCGTCGCCTTGTTGCCCGAAAAGCCGAAACGGCCGAGCTGGGCGCGGATCGCGGCCTGCGTCTTGCCTTCCATCACGCGCGTCATATGCGCGAGCGGGGTATCGCGGCCGTCGAGTTCCTCGACCTGATATTGGGTGAAATAGCCGACGCGCATCTTGCCCGACGCCGCCATCGCGCCCGCCATCGGCGCGAGCTGCGCCGCAAGCAGCCGCGCGAGCGTCGTCTTGCCATTGCCGTTGCGGCCGAGCAGCGCGATGCGGTCGTCGGGATCGATGCGCAGGTTGAGCCGCTGCAACACCGCACGGTCGGCGTAGCCCACGCTCGCGAGGTCGAGCGTGATCAGCGGCGGCTTGAGTTCATCGGGGCTCGGGAAATCGAACGCGAGCGTCTGGTCCTCGGCGAGCGCGGCGATCGGCTGCATCTTGGCGAGCAGCTTCGCACGCGACTGCGCCTGTTTCGCGGTCGATGCGCGCGCGCTGTTGCGCGCGACATAATCCTGGAGCTTGGCGCGCTGGGCATCCTGCGACGCCTTTGCCGCGGCAAGCTGCGCCGCGCGTTCGGCGCGCTGGCGCTCGAACGCATCATAGCCGCCCGCATAGAGCGTGACCTTGCCGCCTTCGAGGTGCAGGATATTGTCGACGACATTGTTGAGCAGGTCGCGCTCGTGGCTGATCACGACGAGCTGCCCCGGATAGGCGCGAAGGAAATTCTCGAGCCACAGCGTCGCTTCGAGGTCGAGGTGGTTCGACGGTTCGTCGAGCAGCAGCAGGTCGGGTTCGGAGAAGAGCAAGGCCGCGAGCGCGACGCGCATCTTCCACCCGCCCGAGAAACTGTCGAGCGGCTGCGCCTGCATATCCTCATCGAACCCCAATCCGATCAGGATGCGCGCGGCGCGTGCGGGCGCGGTATAGGCGTCGATCGCGATCAGCCGTTCGTGGATATCGCCAAGCTTGTTGGGGTCCTGCTCGGTCTCCGACGCTGCGAGCAGTTCGGCGCGTTCGGCGTCCGCCGCCAGCACGGTGTCGAACGGCGTCGCCGTGCCGTTCGGCGCTTCCTGCGCGATATAGCCGACGCGCGTCTTGCGCGGCATATCGATGCTGCCCTCGTCGGCCTCGAGCTGGCCGATCATCACCTTCATCAGCGTCGATTTACCCGCACCGTTACGCCCGATCAGCCCGACGCGGCTTTTCCCCGGCAGGCTGGCGCTCGCGCGGTCGAGTATCGTGCGTCCGCCGAGGCGGACCGTGAGGCCATTGATCGTCAACATGGCGGCGCGCCTAGCATGGCCGGGGACGAAGCCCAAGCCCAAGGGTGCGCGGATGCCGACTCAGGCGCTAATGCCCTCCGCCCATCGAAATCTGCTTCGGCCGCGGCGCGAACCACACCGATATCGCGGCGATCACAAAGACCACGCCCGAGGCGAGGAACAGGTGGAGCACCCCGATGGTCGACGCCTGCACCTCGACCAGTCGTTCGATCGCCCCGCGCGCCTGTTCGAGCGTCAGCCCGGCGCTTTGCAGCGAGGTCATCGTCGCCTCGGGATTGTTGAGCGAGGAAACGAGTTCCGACCGCGACACCCGGCTCGCGTCGTCCCACGCCGTCGTCGCAATCGCCGTGCCGATCGCCCCGCACAGCGTGCGCAGAAAGCTCATCAGCCCCGCCGCGGACGTCTGATGCTGCGCGGGCACCGAACTCAGCGCAAGCGCTGTCAGCCCGACGAAGAAGAAGGGCATGCCGATCCCCTGCAAGATATGCGGCAATGCGAGCGTCCAGTAACCGACATCGGCGTTCCAGCTCGCGCGCAGGATCGACATGAACGCCATCCAGAGAATGCCGGCGCAGATGGTGATCCGTACGTCGACCTTCGTGATCAATCCCGCGGCAACAGGGGACAGCAGCACCGCGAACACGCCCAGCCACGCGACGATAAAGCCCGTCTCGGTCGCGGTATAACCCGCAACCTGCTGGAGCCAGAGCGGCGTCAGCACGACCTGTGCAAAGAAGGCACCGAAGCCCAGCGAGATCGCCATCGTCGCAAAGCTGAACCCGCGAAACTGGAAAATGCGCAGGTTCACCACCGGATTGGCGTCGGTAAGCTCCCAGATGACGAAGGCGGCAAAGCTGATTGCCGCGACGATCGCCAGCCCGATGATCCACGTCGATCCGAACCAGTCATGTTCGCGTCCGGTGTCGAGCATGATCTGGAACGCGCCGACCGAGACGACGAGCAGGATCAGGCCGATGACGTCGATGCGGGCCTTGGCGCGCTTCGTTTCGAACGGCGTCAGCAGCGTGAAGACGCCGAACGCGCAGATCGCGACGACCGGCAGGTTGATGAAGAAGATCCACGGCCAGGTCCAGTTGTCGCTGATCGTCCCGCCGAGGATCGGGCCGAGGATCGGCGCGGTGGTCGTCGTCATGGCCCAGATCGCAAGACCGACCCCGGCCTTTTCCTTGGGGAAGATGCGCAGCAGCAATATCTGCGACAGCGGCATCAGCGGGCCGCCCGCGAGGCCCTGCAATACGCGGAAAAGGACGAGCGCATCGAGCGTGCGCGAAATACCGCAGAGGAAGGAGAAGATGCCGAAACCGATGATCGAGATCATGAACCAGCGCACGGTACCGAACCGCATCGCGAGCCAGCCCGTGAGCGGCACGCTGATCGCGTCGGCGACCGCATAGCTGGTAATCACCCACGTCCCCTGCGTCGGCGACACCGCGAGCCCGCCCGCGATGTGCGGGACCGACACATTGGCGATCGTCGTGTCGAGCACGACGACGAAGTTCGCAAGCGCGAGCGCAAACGCCGCGACGATCAGCCGCACGCCGGTCAGCGGTTGCGGCTCGGTGGGAATCGCGGATGCGGGGGCGGCGGCGGTTGCCATCGATCAATTCCCGCGCGTGTCGATCGTCGCTTCCATCGATAGCCCGACGCGCAGCGGATGCGCCTTCAAGTCTTTCGGATCGAGCGCGATGCGGACCGGCAGGCGCTGGACGACCTTCACCCAGTTGCCCGTCGCATTCTGCGCCGGGATCAGTGAGAAGGCTGCGCCGGTGCCGCCCGCGATACCGACGACCTTGCCGCGATAGACGACATCGCCGCCATAATAATCCGAGGTCAGCTCGACCGGCTGGCCGACGCGAATATCCTCGAACTGGCTTTCCTTGAAATTGGCGTCGACATAGGCGGTGCTGATCGGGACGATGACCATGATCGGCGCGCCCGCGGCGATCCGCTGCCCAACCTGCACCTGCCGATTGGTAACGATGCCGTCGACGGGTGCCCGCAGCACCGTGCGTGCAAGGTCGAGCCGCGCCTTTTCGAGCCGCGCTTCGGCCGCCGCCACGTCGGGCGCGGTGTTGATCGTCGTGCCGCGCACCACCGCTTCGGCAGCGCCGAGGTCGCCGCTCGCCGAGCCGCGCGTCGCTTCGGCCGAGGCGATGCCTGCGGCAGCGAGGTCGCGTGCCGCCGAGGCCGAGGCAAGCGCGGCGCGCGCGGCGGTCAATTCTTCACCCGACACGGCGCCGGTGCCGGCAATGCTTTCGCGCCGTGCCAGTTCGGCGCGGGCGCGTTCGACGGTGGCATTGGCATCGCGCAGCCGTGCCCGCGCCTGCGCGATATC
>JAFAED010000467.1 GCA_023424275.1 Pseudomonadota bacterium
GCGCGATCATATGCGCGGCGTCGGTGTGGCCGTAGAGCAGCCGGTCGCGCACCGTCGCCCAGGTCATATCGCGCACCAGTTCGAGCGCGAGGCCCTCGCGTGCCGCAAAGCCGAGTTCGTGCGCAAGGATCGGCAGCGCAGCGTCGACCAACGGCAGGAAGCCGATACGGAAATGCTCGCCGGTCATTCCATGTCCCCCATCAGCGCTTCGCTGGTCACGATCGCTTCCGCGATTTCGGAAATGCGGCGGTTGGTGCGCATCGCCTGACCGCGGAGCAGCGCATAGGCCGCGGGCTCGTCGATCTGGCGGTGCTTCATCAATATCGCCTTGGCCTTGTCGATCACCGCGCGTTCGGCGAGGGCGTTCTTCGCATCGTCGAGCTCGCGCTGGAGCCGCGAAAAGGCCTGGAAACGCCGCACTGCAAGATCGACGACCGGCTTGATCCGCTGTTTCGACAAGCCATCGACGACATAGGCCGACACCCCGGCGTCGATCGCCGCGCCGGTCGCCTCGGCATCGCTCTGGTCGACGAACATCGCGATCGGGCGCGCCAGCGCGCGCGACATGGCGAAGAAATCCTCGAGCAGGTCGCGGCTCGGGTTTTCGAGGTTGATGAGTACCACGTCGGGCGCCGCCGCTTCGATCTGTGCAACAAGTGGTTTTCCGGTGTCGACCAGTATGAGATCGTCGAGTCCCGCTTCGCGCAAGCCATCGGATATGACGGCCGCTCGCCCCGCGCTGGTGTCGATGATCGCGATCCTCATGACCGGGCCTTTACGCTGCAGCGCACAAATCGACCAGTGACTTTCTCATCGAAGTTCTTTTGTAAGAGAAGTGCGTAACGTCGCGTAACTATCGTGTGCGTTTGCACCCGGAGAAGCCGGCGATCCCGTCACACGTCAATCATGCTCATATTGCGTGAGCGCAATTGCGCGGTCGTAGGCGGTGAGTTCGTCGATGCGGCGTTGTTCGATCTTTTCCAGCCAATTGGGGTCGGCAAGGAGCACGCGTCCGAGCGCGACGAGGTCGAACTCGCCGCGGTCGAACATTGCGACCAGGTCCTCCAGCCGAGCCAGCATCGGCGAAGAAATGCCCTCGACGAAATCCTGCATCAGGTCGCGGTCCATCCCGACCGACCCGACGGTGATGACGGGTTTGCCGGTGACTTCCTTGATCCAGCCGCCGAGATTCTTTGGATCGCCCGCATATTCGGGTTCCCAGAACCGGCGCTGCGAGGCGTGGAAAATATCGACCCCGGCACGGACCATCGGGTCGAGCCAGCGGTGCATCTCGTCGGGGTCGCGCGCGAGTTTGACGTCATAATCATAGGTCTTCCACTGCGAGACGCGCATGATGATCGCGAAATCCTCGCCGACCGCCTCGCGGCAGGCAGCGACGACCTCGGCGGCGAAGGTCGCGCGGTCGGCGATGTCGGGGCCGCCGTAACGATCGCTGCGCAGGTTCGTCCGATCCCAGAAGAATTGGTCGAAAATATAGCCGTGCGCGCCGTGAAGCTCGATCGCATCGCAGCCGATTTCCTTTGCGGCTCGCGCGGATTCGGCAAAGGCGGCGACCGTGTCGGCGATATCCTCGTCGGTCATCGTGCGTCCACCGGGCACGTCGGGCCCGGCAAAGCCCGACGGGCTGACGAGCTCCGCATGCGGGGAGTCGGGAAAGTTGAAATCGATGCAGCCGCCGACATGCCATAGTTGCGGAACGAACATGCCGCCCTCGGAATGGACCGCATCGACCGCGCCCTGCCATGCGGCAAGGGGGGTGTCGCCCGCGAAGATCGGCACCGTGTCGGCGGCAACGGTATGGTCGATGGCGACGCCGGTGCCTTCGGTGATGATCGTGCCGATCCCGGCGGCGGCGCGGCGGCGATAATATTCGGCGCCGTCGTCGGTCAACACGCCGCCGGGCGCAAAATAGCGCGACATCGGCGCCATGCAGAAGCGGTTCGGCGCCTTCAGCGACTTGCAGGTGAAGGGCGCATGCAGCGGGGCGAGCAGGGCGGCCAGATCGTCGAGCGGCGCGGTGGTCATCAGGCGAGCGTCCTTATGAAGGCGAGCAAGGCGTCATTATAGGCGGTCGGCGCCTCGAGCTGCGGTGAGTGGCCGGTATCCATCGTCAGCAGCGTGCCGTTTTGCGCGCAGTCGGCAGCAAAGCCCGCGATCGCCGGATCGGCGATTGTGTCCCTGACGCCGCCGATCGACAGGATAGGAAACTCGAAGGAGGCGAGCAGGTCGCGCTGATCGAGCGTCGCGAGACCGGCGAGAGTGGTGCTCGCGCGCGGACCCGTCGCGATGAAGCCGCGTTCGACCCAGCCGACCATCGCCTCGCTCGCGCCTTCGCCGGATGCGCCTTCGGCGAGCGCGCGGAAAAAGCCGGGGCGGTCGGCCGTAATCGCGGCGCCGATGCCCAATACATCTTCTGCCGTGCCGCCATGCGGAAAGCCCTCGCCTTGCACATAGCGCGGCGAGGCGCCGCAGGTCAGGACGAGCCCGGCGACGCGCTCGCCGAGCAGTCCGGCGGCGGCGACGACGACCGCGCCGCCGAGCGACCAGCCGTTGAGCGCGACGCGCGGCGCGCCGCTACGCTCGACGATCGCGGTAACATCGCGCGCGATCGCGTCGATCGACATGTCGGCAAAGTCGCGGTCGGAGCGGCCGCAGCCGCGATGATCGATGGTGATGGCGGCATGGCCGTCGGCGAGAAGCGCCTCGACCGCCGATGCCCAATAGTCGCCCGACATGCCCCAGCCGTGGACGAGCACGACGGGCAATTTGGGTGCGCGGTGATGCTCATAATAGACGCGGCCGCCGTCGTCGGTGTCGAGATAGGCCATAAAAGCTCCTATACGGGCGGCGACAGCGTGACGCCGGGCAGCGGGTTGAAGTGATACATCTTCACCTTGCGGCGCGCGATCTTCCACACGCCGCCGCGCCGTTCGAAAATGTCGAAATAGCTCGCCGCGACGGTCTGCGCCTGTCCGTCCGAGGTCGTGCCGATGCAATCGACGTCGCACACGCCGGTCGCGCGGTCCTGCCCTTCGAAGGTGATGACGAGATTGGTGGTATAATGGCTCGACGCGAGCCAGGCGTCCCAGAGGATGTCCTTGGTGACATGCGCGATGCCGTCGCTGCCTTCGAAGCTGCCGAAGGGCGGGCCGATGTCCCACACGGCATCGGGCCACCAGATCGCGGCGAAGCGGTCCCAGTCGCGCTTGTCGAAGCCGTGGCAATAGTCGCTGACGAGGTCGTGCATCGCGAACCGGCTTTCGACGCGGTCGAGGCGCTGTTCGATATCTTCGGTCATTCGGGGCTCCCGGGGTTGGCGTTTCAGTCGAGATAGGCGGCGAATTTTGCGCGTGCGGCGGCGAGGCGTGCCGGCACATGATAGGAGGGGAAGGTGCCTTCGGCCGGGAGCACGTCGCGCAATATGTCCTTGGCGACGCCGATCTTGTGGACTTCGGTCGGTCCGTCGACGATCCCCATTTCGGGCACATATTGCCACATATCCATCAGCGGCGTTTCGTTCGACATGCCGAGCGAGCCGTGGAGGTGGAGCGCGCGATAGACGACGTCCTTGAGCACGTCCGGCATCGCCGCCTTGATCGCGCTGATCTCGCGCCGCACCGGGCGGGTGTAGCTTTTGTCGCGGTCGAGCAGCCAGGCGGCGTAGAGCACATGCAGGCGGAACTGCAGGATCTGCGTATAGCTGTCGGCGATCTTTTCCTGCACCATCTGCTTGTCGGCCAGCCGTTCGCCCTTGGTGACGCGGCTGACGACGCGCTCCTTCATATAGTCCATCGCCTTGTTGAGCATGCCGACGGTGCGCATCGCATGATGGATGCGCCCGCCGCCGAGCCGCGACTGCGCGACCTTGAAGCCCGCGCCGACGGGGCCGAGCCGGCTCGCCTCGGGCACGCGGCAATCGGTGAAGCGGAGGTAGCCGTGGACGCCGCTGCCGATCTCGTCCTTGGGGCCGACCGCGGTGTTGCGCACGAATTCAAGCCCCGGCGCGTCGGGCGGGACGATCAGCATCGTCGAGCCTTCGTGCACGGGGACGTCGGGGTCGGTGATGACCATGACGATCAGGAATTCGGCGATGCACGCGTGGCTCGCGAACCATTTTTCGCCGTTGATCACCCATTCGTCGCCGTCGAGGCGCGCCTGGCAGGTAAATTCGCCGGGATCGGCGCCCGCCTGCGGCTCGGTCATCGAATAGCAGGAGACGATTTCGCCATCGAGCAAGGGCTGGAGATATTTCGCTTTCTGCTCCTCGGTGCCGAAGCGCGCGAGGATTTCGGCGTTGCCCGTGTCGGGCGCCTGCGTCCCGAACACGGTCGGCGCAAAGCGGCTGCGGCCGAGGATTTCGTTCATGAGGCCGAGCTTAAGCTGGCCGAAGCCCTTTCCGCCGAGATCGGGGCCGAGGTGGCATGCCCAGAGGCCGCGTTTCTTCACCTCTTCCTTGAGCGACGCCATCGCGCGCGCGGCGGGCGAGCGCGGGTCGACGTGCGCCGCGGGGTCGCGGAAGACGAGGTCGAGCGGCTCGATCTCCTCGGCGACAAAGCCGCGCATCCATTCGAGCTGTTTCTCGAATTCGGGGTCGGTCGAAAAATCCCAGGCCATCAGCGAAGCATCCTTTCGCGTGGGGTCGCGCTCATTGCCCCGCGTACCATGCGCCATCGACCCAGAGTTCGGCGCCCGACACATATTTCGCCTCGTCGGAGGCGAGGTAGAGGCTGGCGTAGGCGATATC
>JAFAED010000549.1 GCA_023424275.1 Pseudomonadota bacterium
GCCGATTATAGACAGTCTCTTGCCTTGGCCGTCGCCGCGATCGCGCTGGCTTCGGTGCCCGCGATGGCGCAAGACGGCGGCGAGAGCGGTGAAAAACGCACGCGCATCATCCTCGGGCCGCAGCTGGCTCCATCCTGGCCCGGCGCCGACAAGTTCAGCGTCGGCCCCTATATCGACGTGTCGCGCACCCGCGACGCCGAGTTCGAGTTCGAAGCGCCGGACGAAAGCTTTGGATCGCCGCTGATCCATTCGGGCCATTTCGCCTTTGGCCCCGCCTTCGGTTTCATCGGCAAGCGCAAGGCCTCCGATATCGGCGCCGATCTGCCCAAGGTCGGGCTGTCGGTCGAGGCCGGCGCATTCGGGCAAGTCCATCTGACCCCCGAACTCCGCGTCCGCCTCGAAGGGCGCAAGGGGTTGAGCGGCCACAAGGGCTGGACCGGCGAGATCAGCGCCGATTATGTCGCGCGGCAGGGCGACGACTGGCTCTTCTCGATCGGCCCGCGCGTGACGCTGGGCGATGCCAAATATACGCGCGCCTATTTCGGCGTGACGCCCGCCGCGGCAATCACGTCCGGCCTGCCCGCCTATGACCCCGACGGCGGCATCCAGTCGGTCGGGGTGACCGCAGGCTATCACCGCATGCTCGGCAAAAATTGGGGTATTGCCGTCTACGGACGTTACGACCGGCTCGTCGGCGATGCCGCGGATTCGCCGGTCACCCGTCAACTCGGATCGCGCAGCCAGCCGTCCGGGGGGATCGCGCTCAGCTATACATTCGGCGGGACTCGCTGACCCGGCGGACGGGCCGGCGATCGGCCGACAAGCGGATTCATCGCGAATCGGCGGTCTTGGGTCGCCACTTGCCCTTTGTCCGGCTGGTCAGGTGAAAGCGCAGGCAGCGATCGCAGCGATAGGGCCGCAGGTCCAGCCCGCTGCTGCGCGCCGACAGGTCGGCATCTGCGGCGGAGGCATAACGCGCCTTGCGCAGGCAGATGCTCTGCCGCGTACGCATCGCTCAGCCGCGCAGCATCATCGGCTGCCCCGTCATCAGGCGAGCACCCGCGCCATCAGCCTTTCTTCCTTTTCGATCCACGGCGCCATGCTCGCACGCGACAGGATCGCCTTGCTCCACGCCGCCGTTTTCGGATGCGTAGCGGGGTCGAGGCCGGCGCCGCAGTGGCGGAAATTCATGAGCGGCGATGCGACCGCAAGATCGGCGAGCGTCAATCGGTCGCCGACAAGGAAGCCCGACGCCGGGATCGCGCTTTCCAGATAGGCGAGCAGCTTGGGCAATTCCTCGCTCTCGGCCAGCGCAGCGGCAGCCAGATCGCCTTCGCGACCGAGGAATTTCGGCGCGACGATACGGTTGAAGAACATCTTGCCGCTGCATGCCGCAAAAACGGTGTCGGCGAACTCCTCCCACCAGATCACCTGCCCGCGCTGCTGCGGGTCGGCTGGAATCAACGCCGGTTCGGGATATTTTGCTTCCAGATACTGGATGATCGCGCTCGAATCGGCGAGCAGGAAGCCGTCGTCGTCCATTGCCGGCATCTTGCCGAGGGGCGACGCGGCCCGAAAACCGGGATCGGGGTCGCCGATACCCACACCCTTCAGTTCGAAATCGATCCCCTTTTCGCCCAGATATGCCAGCAATTTCCGGACGAACGGCGACACCACCGACCCGTAAATAATCATCCTGCTTCTCCCATCCTGCGCGGGCGCATCATAGGCGAAGGGTTTTCGTCCGCAACCGCCCCCGAACGCGGCCGGAACGGTATGAAATTAACTTGCTATCATTCCTTTCGCGTGAAACATCGGTGACGGAGGGGGGCGCTGCCGCGGCAGCCATCAGGCAGGATTCAAACATGCGCCCTTCAACTTGGGCAGATCGGCTGTTGGCGCTGCTGGTCCGGTTCGTCGGGCTGGTGATCTTGCTCGCGACCATCGTCGCGGCGAGCGCCAGTTTCCTCTATAATCAGGCCGAAGAAGCCGATCAGGCCGAGCGTGTCGCGGCGCAGTTCAACCTGCGGCTGCGCGACCATGTCGCCATCCTCGAAGGGGTGCGCGCGCTCTACCAGTCCGACGATGCGGCCAGCGGCCCCGGCATCCGCGCCTATCTCGCCGCGCTCCAGCCGCAGTCTCAGGCACCGGGGATGGAGGGCATCGGCATCGCCGCCGCGATGCCTGCGAACGACCCCGCCGCTGTCGAGGCGCGGCTCAAGGAAAATTATGGCGAGGATATCAAGGTGTGGCCGGCGACCGACGAGCCGGTCGGCTTTTCCGTCGTCCTTGTCGAACCCTATACACCGCGCCGCCATGCCGCGCTCGGGTTCGACATGTACAGCGAGCCCGTCCGGCGTGCGGCGATGCGCCGTGCCTGGCAGACCGGCCGCCCCGCCGCGAGCGGCATCGTCCATCTCGCGCAGGAACGCGCTGCCACGGTGAAGCAACAGGGCTTCCTTATCTATCTTCCGGTCTACACCCGCGGTTCGGAACCGGGGGTGATCGACAGCTCCGCGAAATCCACCGCGACGCGGCCCGTCGAAGCCTTCATCTACGCGCCCTTCCGTATCAACGACATGATGAAAGCCGTGCTCGGCGTACAGCTTGATCAGATCGACGGGCTCGAAATCCGCGCGGGCGCCGGTCCCTCGGCGCCCGTCATCTTCCGGCATGGCAAGATGGGCTGGGACGCGCAGGAACAGATGCTGCGCATCGCCGACCGGCAATGGACGATGCGCATCTCCTACGGCCGCCTGCTCGAACGCCTCGGCCGCCCGCTCGGCATCTTCCTGTTCGGTCTCGCGCTGGCCTTGCTCGCGACGCAGCTTCACCGTGTCCAGCAGCGCCGTGTCGGCGAAGCGCAGGCGCTTGCCGAGGAAAAGGCGCGCCACGCCGAGGACCGCGAACTGATGATCGGCGAAATGGCGCACCGGATGAAGAACGCCTTCGCCCGTATCGGTGCGCTCGCGCGCATCACGCTCCGCGAATCCACCTCGCTCGAGGAGTTCGAAAACAAGTTCGACGGGCGCATGCGGGCGCTGTCGGACGCCAAGCAGATGCTCGTCACCGGCGCGGTCGACAGCGTCGAGCTCGGCCAGATCGTCCGCCGCGAACTCGAACTCGCGGGCGTATCCGCCGAACAGCTCGCCGCCATCGCGGGCCCCGAGGTCCGTTTGGGCGACGAGGGCGCGCAGGCGATCTCGCTCGCGCTCCACGAATTCGTCACCAACAGCATCAAATATGGGGCGCTTGCGGGCAAGGGCCG
>JAFAED010000556.1 GCA_023424275.1 Pseudomonadota bacterium
GATATCGAGCACCGCATGTTCGAGCAGGAACTGGTCCTCGAACCCGCGATAGCGCGTGTTCCAGCCGAGGAAGCCGAAGCCCTGCCGTGCGAAATAGGGCGCGATATAATGTTCGGCGAAATCGACATTATAGTGGGTCGCGATGATCGCGACCTTTGGGCGTTTGCCCGCCTCGGTCCAGTAAATGCCCTGGCACGGATGCCCGCCCGCCTGAATGCGCGGCGCGGTCGGCGACACGCGGCCGATAAATTGCGCGTCCAGTCCTTCGATCCCGTTCGGGTCCATCCTCGTCTCTCCTGTTTTCGATTATCTTCAGCGGGTCACTTCGAAGGGCAATTTATAGCCCTCCAGCCCCGCGCGGATCGCCTTCTTGTCGATCTTGCCGGTCGGCCCCAGCGGGATTTCCTCAACGAACAGCACATCGTCGGGCATCCACCAGCGCGCGATCTTGCCGTCGAGATACGCCTTGAGACCGTCGGCAGAGGCCTCGCACCCGGGTTTGAGCTGGCAGAGCAGGATCGGCCGCTCGTCCCACTTCGGATGCGCGACCCCGACGACGGCGGCGTTGGCGACCGCCTCATGCCCCATCGCGATATTCTCGATCTCGATCGAACTGATCCACTCGCCCCCCGACTTCACGACATCCTTGGCGCGGTCGGTGATCTGCATATAGCCTTCGCCGTCGATCGTGCTGACGTCGCCGGTGTCGAAAAAGCCCTCGGCATCGAGCACATCGCCGCCTTCGCCGCCATAATAAGCGCCCGCGATCGTCGGCCCCTTGATCATCAGGCGGCCCGGAGTCTTGCCGTCGTGCGGCAGGCGGTTGCCGTTGTCGTCGACCAGCTTCATTTCCAGCCCGCAGAGCAGCCGCCCCTGCTTGAGCTTGTACGCCATCTCCTCGGCATCGGATTTTGCCGCGACCGCCGCATTGGGAACCGACACGGTGCCGAGCGGCGAGGTTTCGGTCATGCCCCAGCCCTGGATCACGTCGACGCCATAATCGTCGCGGAAGGTCCGGATGATCGATTCAGGGCACGCCGAGCCACCGATCGTCACGCGCTCCAGCGTCGTGAAGCGCTTCCCGTTCTCCTGCATATAGGTGAGCAGCATCTGCCACACCGTCGGCACCGCGGCCGAGTAAGTGACGCCTTCCTGCTCGATCAGATTATAGATGGATTCGCCGTCCATCCGCTGGCCCGGCAGCACCAGCTTCGCGCCGACCGCGGGCGCCGAATAGACGACGCCCCACGCATTGGCGTGATACATCGGGACGACGAGCAGCACGGTATCGCGCGCCGACAGCGCGAGCGCGTCGCGCTGCAAGGTCATCAGCGCATGAATATAATTCGAGCGGTGCGAATATAACACGCCCTTGGGGTTGCCCGTCGTACCACTGGTGTAGCAGAGCCCGCACGCAGCATTTTCGTCGAAACCGCCCCAATCATATTCGGCCGAATGCCCCGCGATCCACTCATCGAACGCGACCGCCGCAAAGCTGGTCTGCGGCATCGAGGCGGCGTCGCAAAAGAAGATCACCTTCTCGATCGAGGGCACCTGCGGCAGCAGTTCCTCGACAAGATCGGCGGTCGCCGGATCGGCGATCAGCAGCCGGTCGCCGGCGTGGTTCGCGATATAGGCGATCTGTTCGAGGAACAGCCGCGGGTTGAGCGTGTGAAGCACCGCCCCCATGCCCGCCGCGCCATACCATGCGGCCAGATGTCGCGCGCCATTCCACGCCATCGATGCAACGCGGTCGCCCGGCTGGATCCCGTCGGCGGCGAGCGCATTCGATACGCGCTTCGCATCGGCGTGCACCGACGCATATGTCGACCGCGTCACCTGCCCTTCTGCGTCGCGCGACACGATCTCGCGCCCGCCGTGCCAGTTCGCCGCATGGTCGATGATCCGGTCGACCGTCAGCGGCACATTCTGCATCAACCCGTCCATGCGGTTCGTCTCTCCCGGCCTCTTGTCGATATAGATAGTATGCTAAGTATTTTGCTTTTGCAATATCGGGGAGGCGCCTTGCTTCGTCCCTGTCGCTCTTCTAGCGTGACGGCGCCGGCGGGGCTGCCGGCAACAGGGATTGTCACCGGCATAATGCGCACCAACCAGCTTATCATTGCACTTTTCCAGCGCTTTTGCTGGCTCGACGAAGGGTTGCAGGCGCGGCTGCACGATGGCGGCTGGCCCGACGTCAGCCGGCCGCAATCGATGGTGATGACCAATATCGTGAGCGGCATCGTGCGCCCGTCGGACATCGCGCGCAATCTCGGCGTGTCGCGGCAGGCGATTCACAGTACGATCAACCAGATGGTCGCGCTGGGAATCGTCAAGCTCGATCCCGATCCCGACGATCGCCGGCATATGATCGTGTCGCTGACCGACACCGGCGCGCGCATGCGAAAGGATGCGCAGGCGGCGATGGATGCGCTCTCCGACCAGCTCGCCGCCAAATTGGGCAAGGACCGTTTCGACGCACTGCTCGCGACGCTCGAAGCCGATTGGGGCGACAATATCGTCAGCAAGGCCTAGGAGCAGGACCCTAGACGGACAGCGCCTTCGCCACCGCCACCAGCCGTGCGGCGGTCATGTCGACCAGCGTCGCGGGCAGAGCTTCCTTCAGATTGCCTGTCTCGTCGAAAGCGGCATGCGCGTTCGGCACCAGCACCTGTTCGGGAATGACGATCGTCTGGATCGTCGACAATATCTGGCGCAGGTGCATCAGTCCGCGCAGCCCGCCAAAGGGGCTGATCGACGCCGACATCACCGCGGTCGCTTTCCCGCGATAGGCGGAGAGCGCGACGAGCGATTCGTCGCCGGTCGGCCGCGATGCCCAGTCGATCGCATTCTTGAGCAGCGGCGACACCGAACCATTATATTCGGGCGACACGAACAACAGCCCCGCCTGTGCCGCAAAAAGCTCCTTCAGCCGCAGCGCGTCGGGCGGAAAGGCACCGGCTTCGAGCGCCGCCGAATAGAGCGGAAGATCGAAACCGACGAGGTCGACATCGGTCACAGTGGCGCCATGCGCGTCCAGCGCGCGCACCGCGAGCCTCGCCAACATGCGGTTGAACGACCCGTCGCGCGTGCTTCCGGCGATGACTGCAATCTGTGTCAAACTCTTCCCTCCCGGACAATTTAGTTAGCATACTAACCTATTGCCTGCGGAGGTCGCAACCATCTTTGCGTCGTCAGGCCTTGATATCGGACAAGGTCGAAAGCTTGGCGGTCTCGTCCGCCAGATTGTCGATCACGCGCCGCAGCAGGCCCTGCAGCGTCTCGACCTCCTTGTCGGTCAGCCCCCGCGTCGCAACCTCATGGACCTCGGCGTTCATCGGCGCGAGGATGAGTTCGAGCTTCTTGGCATGCGGGGTCAGGTGGATGAACGTCTTGCGACGGTCGTCGGCTGTCTTCTTGCGCGTGATGAATCCAGCCTTTTCCAGCCCCTTCAGCGCGACCACCGTCGTCGGCTCGCGCATCCCCACCCGCTCGCTGAGCTCGCGCTGCGTGATGCCGTCCTCGCGCCACAGCTGACGCAGGAAACGCCACTGCCCCGCCGACACGTCGTGCGTCAGCGTACCGCGCTCGAGCAGGCGCGAAAAAGAGCGGAAAACGATGCGGGCCAGATAGCCGATGCTGTTGTCCGGGTTCGTGTAATATTCGGCCGGATGCCGAAAGCCGTCGTTCGTCTTCGCCAAGATTTTTCCCCTTCGGCGCCCCATCGTGCGGAGCCGCGCCGTGATGATCTGAACCTTAGTGCTCTATGATTCCTGCGGCAAGTTGCTTCGGCATGGCGATAAGTTTGGACAAAATCCTTCGGCCGATATACTTAGATAGCTAAGTTATCGGAAGGCTTCATGGAAAAATTCGACCGGTTGACCGCGATTGCGGTGCCCCTGCCCCTCGCCAACGTCGACACCGACATGATCATCCCG
>JAFAED010000560.1 GCA_023424275.1 Pseudomonadota bacterium
GGCAGGCCCCGGATCAAGTCGAACGAGCCACTTGTCTCGTTCGAGGGTGACGGAACGGATGGGGCAGCTTCCGGCCGGTTGCGGACATCGCTCGTCCGTGCAAAGTTTCCTGCCATGAGCCTCCTGGCAACAATAGTCCCGATCCTCATTCTGGGATCCTCGCCGGTTCCCGAAACACCGGCGCGGCCGGAATTGATCAGCCCCGAGGTCGCGGCCCGGCAAGTCACGCAATGTGGCGCGGGAGCGGTCGACGTCCGCTATGACGATCTTTTGCAATCCTATATTCTTGCCGTTCGCGACGCGACAGAGGCGCAGCTCCCGTGCATCGAAAGCGCCGTCGGATATCATGATGTCGAGTTGCCGCCCGAACTTCAAAAGAGATTTGATGCGATAAGAGTGGAAAAATATTCGGCGAGCTATCGGGCGGAGGCGGTTGCCTGGCTGTCCAAGCGAGGCCTTCTGGAGCGGGTGTCGAAGCTGCGCGCCGGCGAAACCGATGAGGCGGCATTCGCCAGGGAGCTGGAGGCGATTTGCGGCCCCGCCGCCCGGGGCGCCCTGCAATCGGAATATGGCCCGCGCACCATCAGTCCCGAATGGGTACGGAAGATTCCCCTGCCGCCAACAGCGGAGGATGATGAGGCCGTGTCCTGCCTGATGGCGGCGGCGTATGTTAGCGGCTTTGAGCTCGGCCTTATCGGAAACGAAGCTTTCGCGGAGTAGGTCCGCTCACCGCCTTCAGCCCGGCATCAGGTCAGAAATCGACCTGCGTCCGTAGCCCGAAGGTGTCGGCGGTATAGCTGCGGTCGCCCGTTGCCGTCGCGATGCGCGCATTGTCGATCCACAGCCGGCCATAGTTGGCGGTGATGCGGATATAGTCGATCGGCGCCCATACCAGCCCGATCAGCGCCGTCTTCTGGCTTCCGCCGACGACGCCGGCATCGTTGAGGTCGAGATGGTCATAGCGCGCGTTGAGTTCGATCGCGCCGATGCCGCCGGCAGTGATCGGCTTCGACGGCTTCAGGCGATCGAAGGCGCCGTCCTTGTACCCGCGCGCGTCACCGGGGGTCAGCACCATGCCGACCTCCGCATAACCGCCAAAGAAGGTCGGGTCGGCGGCGGCGGTGCGCTTGACCGTGTGCCAATAGGCTTCGCCTGCGGCGTGGAACGGCCCCGACAGGATCGCGCCCTCGAGCCCCAGTCCGCGCTCCTTCGACACGTCGATCAGCCCGGTGTCGACGAGGCGGACGTCGGTCGTGTGCACGAAGGGCCGCGCACGATAGCGGCCCGTCGCCGCCGGATCGTTCGGATCGCGATAATGCGCCGACGCGCCGAGATGGAGCTGGGTATCGCCGAGTTTCGGCATGAATACGACGCGGCCGTCGACGCTCATGCTGTGGTTGCTGTCGGTGAGGTCGACGGCATTGTCGCCGAAGACCCCGCCCTGCAGCAGCAGCGCCTTGCCCTTATACTGCGCCGAAAGGCCGACGCGGCGCTCGAAACCGAACGCCGAGACGAAGGCCGCGCGCTCCATCGTGCTGGTGAAGAGGTCGCTCGTCATGTCGTCGAGGCCCGTAAACGGCTTGATCTGGCCGGCGGTCACCGACAACGGCCCGGTGCCGTACGAGAGATAGATGTCGGTCAGTTCGACGCTGCTGTTCGCGATGTCCGCCTCGACACGGTAGGAGAAGCCGCCGGGGATCTTGCCGTCGACGCCAAGATAGACGCGGCGGAATTCGGTCGCGGTGCCGCCGCGAAGGCCGGTGACGCCCGCGGGTGCGTCGATGCTGGCGACGTCGAGCTGGATGCGGCCGCGCGGCTTGAAGCTCCAGCCGTCGGCGGTCTTCACCTCGGGCGCGCCCTTCCAGCTGATTTCGGTCGCGGGCTTCGCGGTCACCGACGGCGGCGCGGGCACGGGCGCCGGAGCGGTCGCGGGTGTCGGCTGTGCGGTCGCGGCATCGAGCCGCGTTTCGAGCGTCTGGACCTGCGCCTTCAGGGCCGCGAGTTCGGCGCGGAGCTGCGCCGCCTCTTCGGCGGTCATCGCCTGGGCGTGCGCCGCGGTCGGCAGGCTGAGCATCGACGTTGCCAGCAGGGCAGCGGTGAAGACGTGGCGCATGAGGGATTTGCTCCGTTGCGAAAGGTGACAATCTGACGGCGCTGCTATGACGCTTGCGTGACAGATGCACGTCATTTGGATGACATTTTTGTTTCAACCGTCATTTTTCTCTCCCTCTTGCCAGCGGGGTGCGAACGGCTAAGGACGTTCCAGTTTTTTCGGGCAACCTTTTGCGAGGCAGCCCTTTCGGGAGACCAACATGACGATCAAATTTGACGGCCGCGTTGCTATTGTCACCGGCGCCGGCGGCGGCCTTGGCCGCGCCTATGCGCTCGAACTCGCACGGCGCGGCGCGAAGGTCGTCGTCAACGATCTGGGCGGATCGCGCGATGGCACCGGCCATTCGGACGCCGCCTTGCAGGTCGTCGAGGAAATCCGCGCCGAGGGCGGCACCGCGATGCCGAACGGCGGCAGCGTCACCGAATATGAGCAGATGGTCGAAATGGTCGCCAAGGCAAAGGAAGAATGGGGCGGCGTCCATGTCATCATCAACAATGCCGGCATCCTGCGCGACAAGAGCTTTGCCAAGATGGAGCCCGCCGATTTCGACCTCGTGCTGAAGGTGCATGTCAGCGGC
>JAFAED010000567.1 GCA_023424275.1 Pseudomonadota bacterium
CAACGGCATTCCCGACCGCATGCAGATGAATGCCGCCGCGCTGATATTTCACGAACTGGTGCCCGGCCATCATGTCCATCTCTCGCGCCAGCAGGAAAACACCGCACTGCCGGAAATCCGTCGCAACCTGCACGCCTCGACCGCCTTCAACGAGGGGTGGGCCGAATATGCGTCGGGGCTCGGCGAAGAGGCCGGGCTGTTCGACGACCCCTATGATTACTACGGTTTCCTGTCGCACCAGCGGTTCGTGTCGCAGCGGCTGGTGGTCGATACCGGGCTCAACGCGCTCGGCTGGACGCTCGACGAAGCGCACGCCTATATGAGCGCCAACACGCTCGAAAAGCCCGAACAGGTGACGAGCGACATCCTGCGCTATGCGACCGACCTGCCCGGCCAGGCGCTCTGCTATCGCTGGGGCTGCCTGAAATTCCGCGAGCTGCGAGCCAAGGCGGAGACGCGGCTGGGCGCGAAGTTCGACCTTGCCGACTTCCACGAAGCGATCCTCGATCAGGGCTGCCTGCCGATCCCCGTGCTCGAACAAAGCCTCGATCAATGGGCTGACGAACTGGAGGGCCGATAGCATGACCGCCCCCCTCGCCTATCCCCAAACCGAGCAGCGCCCCGAGACGGTTGCCTTTGGTGCCGTGCGCTATGACGATCCCTATCGCTGGCTCGAAGAAGACCGCGATCCGGCGGTTGCGGAATGGCAGCGGGCGCAGGATGCACTGGCGCAGGACTATCTTACGGGCTTGCCTGCGGCACAGGATTTCGCGCGCAGGATCGCGGCGATCGGCGAAACCGACGATGTGACGATTCCGATGTTTGCGGGCGGACGCTGGTTCCGGCGCTATGTGCCCGAGGATCAGGATCTGGCCGTCGTCGACATATGCGACGATCCCGCCGGACCGGGTCGCCGCCTGATCGATCTCAACGCGATGCGGACCGACGAACCGCTCAGCATCGGCAATTTCATTCCCTCGCCCGACGGGCGCAAGGCGATCTTCACTTGGACGGCGGGCGGACGCGAAGAACCCGACCTGCGCGTGATCGACATCGATACGGGCGAGGCGCTGGTGGGCGGTGTGCCACACCGCAAACCCCAGAACTTCGCCTGGCTCCCCGACAGCAGCGGCTTCATCTACCTTGCACTTGACGCCGCGCTGGCCGGGGAGCCGTCGCTCCATCGCGTCGATCTGGCCGACCCGTCGGCGGTGACGGCCGAAGATGTGCGCGTCGACCATCCCGTCGCGCGGCCGATCCTGTGCGCCGACCGCCGCCATATCGTGCTGGCGGTCGACCATCTCGCGCCGCGGCTCGACTATATCCTCGACACGCAGGGCGATGCAGGTTGGCAGCCTTTCCTCAAGGGTGTCCCCGGTATCTTCCGCGGCGACATATTGGGCGACACTTTCCTCGCCATCACCGACGATGGCGCGCCGCGCGGACGGCTCGTCGCGATCCCGCTCGCGACCCCGACACAGCGCAAAACCTGGAAGGAAATCGTTCCCCCGTCGGACAATGTGCTCGCGTTCGTGATGGTCAGCGGCGACCGCGCGGTGCTGCTCGACTGGGTCGACACCTATTCGCGCCTGCGCGTGATCGGCCAAGACGGCGTGATCGAAGGCGAAATCGAGCTGCCCGGCCGCGGCATGGTGAACAGCTTCGGCGCGAATATGGTGCTGCCGACGATGATCGATCCGATGGCACGCGGTGCCGACGGCGAAATCCTCTTCATCTTCTCGGCTTTCGGGCAGTCCGCCGCGCTGTACGGCGCGAACCTCGACGCGCGCGAGGCGCGACAATTGACGGCGCCGCGCGCAACGCTCGACGTCCAGACGCTCGACCTCGAAGCCCGCAGCGCGGACGGCGCACGCGTCCTCTATCATGTCGTTGCGCGCGCCGGGCTCGACCTGACGAAACCGCAACCGACCGTGATTACCGGCTATGGCGGTTTCAACGTCTCGGTTGCGCCCGGATGGATGGGTGCGCAATGGGCGACGTGGATCGCTGCCGGCGGCGTCGTGGCGCTCGCGCATCTGCGCGGCGGCGGCGAGCATGGCACGCCCTGGTTCGAACAGGGGCGAATGAAGCTCAAGCAGAACAGCTTCAACGACGTCCACGCGATCGCCGAAGATCTGGTCGCGCGCGGCATCAGCGCGACCGACCGGATCGGCGTCACCGGCGGATCGAACGGCGGCGTCATGGCATCGGCGGTCGCGGTCCAGCGTCCCGACCTTTACCGCGCCAGCGTTCCGGTCGTGCCGATCACCGATGTGCTGGGGCGCGTTCGCGATCCGGTGACGATGGTGTCCTCGCTCGACTATGGCGACCCCGCCGACCCGGCGATGGCGGAGGTGATCCGCAGCTGGTCGCCGTATCAGAACGTTCGCGACAGCATCGCCTATCCCGCCCTCCTCATCGATTGCGGCGCGAACGATCCGCGCTGCCCGCCCTGGCATGGCCGCAAATTTGCGGCGCGGGTGCAGCGGGCGACGACCGGCGATCTGCCCGTGCTGCTCCGCGTCCGGGCCGACGCCGGGCATGGCTCGGTCGGGCGGGCGCAAAAGGAGCGCATGTCCGCCGATATTCTGGCCTTCTTCGCCGAGCAACTCGGGCTCGCCAGCGAGACGATCCGATGACGAAAACCTCGAAATGATGCGGATTCACCCGCGCGCCAAATGATTTTGCACGTTCGCCTAAGCATCGCGGCCAAGGAAAGTTTAGCCTGTGTTCCAGACCAACCCGAAGGATCATCGCACCGCCTGATCGTTCGAGAATAAAGAAATGGGGAGTTCTGCATGACGAAATGGGTAGTGGCCCTTATGGCTAGCGCGGCATGGTTGCCGACCGCAGTACAAGCGCAGGAGGCCCCCAGCGGCGCCGAGGACGCCGGCGAGGCCCGGCCGGGCGACATCATCGTCACCGCGCAGCGTTACGAACAGCGGCTACAGGACGTCCCGCTCTCGATCAGCGCCATCGGCGCGGACGAGCTTCAGAAACGAGGCGTGACTTCGCTGGCCGACCTGCAATATTCGGTCCCCGGCCTGTCGATCTACGAATTCGGAACCGGAAAGCAGGCGGTCCAGATCCGCGGCATCTCGACCTCGATCGGCTCGACCACCGTCGCCACCTATTATGACGAGACGCCGCTGTCGCTCGACACGACGGGCGACGCCTTCATGGTTCGCGCGATCGACCTCGAACGCGTCGAGGTGCTGCGCGGGCCGCAAGCGACGCTGTACGGCAATGGTTCGATGGGCGGCACGATCCGCTATATCCCGGCCGCGCCCAAGCTCGATGCCGTCAGCGGCTCGGTCAGCGCCGAATATAACAAGACGCGCCACGGCGGTGCGGGATACCGCGCGATCGGCGTGATCAACGTGCCGCTGGCGACCGATGTCGCAGCCGTGCGCCTTGCGGCCGCTTATGAACGCACCGGCGGCTTCATCGACAACGCCGCGACGGGCGAAAAGGATATCAATCGCACCGACATATACACGGTGCGCGGCAGCCTGCTTGTCCAGCCGACCGACGCGCTGTCGATCTCGCTGATGGGCCTTTATCAGAAATCGGATCAGCCCAGCCAGGACATCGGCATCGACAATGAAACCGTCATGGCCGTCCCGTCGCCGCTTCGCGATCGCTATACGCTGATCCAGGGCAAGCTGGGCTACGACCTCGGCTTTGCGGAACTCAGCGCCTCCGGCAGCTATATCGATCGCCGCAACTTCACGCAGTTCGACCTCTCGGCCCTGTTCGTGCCGCTTGTCGAAGGGCTGGGCTTTCCGCCGGGTTTCATCACCGATGTTCCGACGGAGGCCACTACCGATTTCAACATGTGGCACAGTGAACTCCGGCTGAGTTCGCAGAGCGACGGCCCCTTCGGCTGGCAGGTTGGCGTCGCGCGCAGCAACCTGAAAGTCCACCAGTTCGGCGGCACCGATACCGCGCCGGGCAGTTTGCCTTTCGCGATCGTCGCTAGCAACGACACGCGTCGCAGCCGCTCGTGGACAATCTATGGCGAGACAAGCTACGCCATTACGCCGGAACTCCGCGCGACCGCGGGCCTGCGCTGGTTCAGCGAAAACAAGGAGCGGCGGATTACGGCGACGAACTTCGGCCTCACGTCGCTCGACACCGGCGACAAGACGTTCCGGACGCTCAACCCGCGGTTCAACCTCAGCTATGATTTCACCCCGGACTCGATGGTCTATATCAACGTCGCCAAGGGCTTCCGCAGCGGCGGCTTCAACCAGACCTCGGCCGGCGGCGGGGTCATTCCGGTTCCGCCGACCTACAAGCCCGACACCATCTGGACCTATGAACTCGGTACCAAGCATGCGCTTATGGACAACCGGCTGACACTCGACGCCAGCGTCTATCGCAGCGAATGGTCGAATGTTCAGTCGAACAATTTCGCGCCCGGCAATGTCATCACCATCGTCAATAATTCGGGTCATGTCTCGGGCTGGGGTGTCGACCTGTCGGCCACCGCGCGTCCGACGAACGACCTGACGCTGAGCGCGACCTATGGCTGGAACAACCTGAAATATGACGAGGCCACCGCCGACAAGATTGTGGGCGATCCGGTCGACGCCGCGGTGCGCGAAAGCTGGTCGGCCTCCGCCGACTGGCGCCCGGCGCTGTCGGACGGTGTCGACGGCATCTTCCGCATCGATTATCAGCACGCCGGCAAAGCCCAGTTCACGCTGCGCAACTTGCCGACGCCGCTGATCGTCCCGCGACCGGGGCGCGACCTGGTGAACGTGCGCGTCGGCGCGGCCTTTGGGCCGGTCGAGGTCACCTTGTTTGCGAACAACCTTTTCGACGAAGATGCGCCGATCGTCGTCGGCCCCTTCGCCCTGATCCTCGAAAATGTTGAGCAGCGCCCCCGCGTGATCGGGATCAGCGCAAGCGCCCGCTTCTGACCGATAGCCGCGGCGGTGCTTTACTCTAAAAGCGTCGCCGCGGCGGGTCTGCGGCCGATAGTCCGAGGAAATATGCAATGACGACTACGGTCACGCCCGAACCGCTTGCTATGGAGCAGGATAGTGCGGGCGAAACGGCATTCGGCGCTGCCCAACGAGCGCCCGCTGCATCCTGGTACGCGCTCGGCGTCCTGATTGCGACGACCCTCTTCGCCTTCGTCGACCGCCAGATCATCAATCTGATCGCCCCGTCCTTCCAACGGGACCTCGGCATCACCGATCTGGAACTGGGCATCATCCAGGGTCTGGGCCTTGCCGCCTTCGCCAGCCTCGCCGCCTATCCGATCGGCTGGCTTTCCGACCGCTATGGCCGCCGTCTCGTCCTTGGCTGCTGTATCATGGTCTGGTCGATCTCGACCGCAGCCTGCGCCTTTCAGACAAGCTTCGCGGGCATATTCGCTGCGACCGCCGGCATCGCGATCGGCGAGGCGGCGCTGACGCCGGTGATCTTCTCGATGCTCCCCGACCTGTTTCCGGAGCGTCAGCGCAACACCGCCAATTTCATCTTCTTCGCCGTGGCGCTGCTCGGCGTCGCGATCGGCCTCGGCCTCGGCGGCGTCACGCTCGACTTGCTGGAAACAAATCACGCATCCTTGCCTGCAATCTTCTCGGGCATGGAAAGCTGGCGGGTCGCGCTCATCCTCGTCGCCTTGCCGGGGCCGCTATTCGCCCTGTTGCTCGCAACGATCCGCATGACCGGCCATATCGGTTCGATCGGCGGCGGCACCGCGCCGCTGGCAAAGCTCGACAAGATGCTGCCCTATCTTCGCGAGCATTGGCGCGCGATCGCCTATGTCTATGGTGCGATCTTCGCTTATGGCCTGCCGCTCGGCGCCTCGCTGACCTGGCTGCCGGTCGCGATGCCGCGTGCCTTTCCCTCGATCGATGCCTCGTCGGTCGGCGTGCAGATGGGCGTCGCGCTCGGCATCGGCTCGCTCGTCGGCCTGATCATCCCGGCCGCCGGGACCAAGCTGATCGGTGGCGATGCCGACCTCAAGCCGTTTCGCATGGCGCGCACCTTCCTCTTTGTCGCGGCCGTTCCGACGCTGCTCCTGCTGTTCGCGTCAGAGCCGTGGCAGATC
>JAFAED010000575.1 GCA_023424275.1 Pseudomonadota bacterium
TAGGCGAGGACGACGCGCTTGAAGGACTCGGACATGTTGGCACCTTTGGCGAGGGAAAGACGCGGGCGCGGCTAGCAGTCCGCCGCCAAAGGTGCAACCGGCTTGGCCCTCTCAGCCCACGCGCGTCCAGTCCATGAACCAGCTGTCGTCCCAGGTCTTGCCGCCGTCGCGCGAGGTGCCTTGGAACCAGCGGCAGCTTTTGGGCGTGATCCGGTCCCACACGCCGCGATAGAGTTCGGGGCCTTTCTCGCCCTCGCCTTCGGACAGGAAGGTGCCCGCGCCGCCCTCGAACACGCCGAGCTGGCCGGGCACCGTGACGACGCCCGACTTGGCGTTCACCCAATGGTCGGACCAGATTTTCTTTTCGACGTCGAGCAGGCGGAGTCCCATGCCCGAAAAGCCGCGCGCCGGGATGCGCAGTTCCTCGACGCTCACGATGCCGCCGAGGATGCCGACAACGGTCGCTTCCCCCGGAAATTCGATCCACTTTTCACCCTCGCGGAACTTGTTGTGGATGCGCCATTCGCCGGGCAGGAAATCGAAATCGCCGGGCTTGCCGACGGGTGCGGGATTGATCGCGGCCGACACGGCGGCGGGAAGGATATTGGACATAAGGGCTCCTGCGCTAAGGACGATGATGGTGCGGCGGTCGATATCGGTCATGGGTTGCTCCCTTGGCGACCGGACCTTGCTAGACCCGCTATCCTGACATTCTCTGTCAGCTATTTTCTGCTACAGCGAAAAAATGCGCGCGAGCCGCCTCCTCTCGATCCTGATCCTGCTGCAGTTGCGCCAGCGGCTGACGGCGGCCGATCTCGCGGCCGAGTTCGAGGTGTCCGAACGCACCATCTATCGCGACATCGACGCGCTGTCGGCGGCCGGGGTGCCGGTGTATGGCGACCGCGGCCCCGGCGGCGGGTTCCAGCTGCTCGACGGATATCGCACGCGGCTGACCGGTCTGTCGGCGGACGAGGCCGAAGTCGCGACGATGATCGGCCTGCCCGGCCCAGCCGCCGAGCTGGGGTTCGGCGCCGCGACGAGCGCGGCGCGCGGCAAGCTGCTCGCGGCGATCCCGGGCGGCGGCGGCGCGGTCGCCGACCGGATGGCGGCGCGCTTCCACCTCGATCCTGTGAATTGGTACCGGAGCCGCGAAAACCTGCCCGCGCTGCCGACGATTGCGCGTGCGGTGTTCGACCAACGCGTGCTCACGATGCGCTATGAAAGCTGGCAGGGGCTGCGCGACTGGACGGTCGAACCGCTCGGCCTCGTGCTCAAGGGCGGCACCTGGTATCTCGCGGCGCGCGGCGCGGGGAAAATACGCGTCTTTCGCGTCTCGAACATTCGTGATCCCAAAGCAGGCGAGACGACATTCGAATGGCCGCAGGATTTTCACCTGCCGATATGGTGGCAGGACGAACAGGCGCGTTTCGAGGCCGAGCTTTTTGCCACCACCGCGACCGTTCGCGCCTCGGCCGAAGGCCGCAAGCGGCTGGCGCAGCAATCGCCGCGCGGCGCCGACGCAGTTGCGACGGCCGGGCCGCCCGACGAACGCGGCTGGTGCGAAATGACGCTGATGGTCGAGGATAGCGACCATGGTGCGCGCGAGATGATCGCGCTCGGCGCCGAAATCGAGGTGATGGCCCCCGACAGCTTCCGCCACCGCATCGGTGCACTCGCCCGCGACATCGCGGCGCGTCACAGCTGACTGGATTTGCAGCCGGGGCGCGCTAAGCTCCCGTACCGGGAGGACGCCATGAGCAAGGACGAGATCAAGACCAAGCCGACCGAGATCAGCGTCGCTGATTTCATCGCCGCAGTGCCCGAGGCGCGCCGCCGCGAGGAGGCCGCGGTCATCGACGCCATGCACCGCCGCGTCACGGGCGTCGAACCGAAAATGTGGGGCCCATCGATCGTCGGCTATGGCAGCTATGACTATCTTTACGACAGCGGCCGTTCGGGGACGATGTGCCGTGCCGGATTGTCGCCGCGCAAGGCCGCGATGACGCTCTATCTGATGGGTCATTACGAAGAGCGTCAGCCCGAGGCCGATGCGCTGCTCGAACAGCTCGGCAAATACAAGAATGGTAAGTCGTGTCTCTATATCAACAAGCTGGCCGACGTGGACCTCGATGTTCTCGAAAAGCTGGTTGTGCTCAGCTGGGACGTGATGAACGCGCGCTATCCGACCTGATGGCCGTCAGGGCAGCACCTCGCGCAAATCCTTCAGGCTGCGTACGGGCCGCGGCGGGCCGACGTCGCCCCATATCCTGACGCTGGCGATGAGCAGGAACAGGCTGAAGCCGCCGGTGACGCCGAGAAAGATGAAATCCATTCCCTCCATCGGCCCGCGCGTCATTTGCAGCGTGTCCCAGGCAGCATAGGCGATGAACGCCGCCGCCAGGACCATGAAGATCGAATAGAAGATCGTTTCCCAGCGTTGCAGCCCGCGCTCGACGCGGTCGAAACGACCAACCCGCTTCATCGCACGGGCGAGTTCGAGGATGAGTTCGCCGTAAATGATCTTGCCGAACGAGGTCGGCGCCAACACCAGCTTGGGTTCGCCATCGCGCAAGATCAGGCAACGATAGGAATCGGCCCAGCGAAACTTTCCTTGGTCGACGCTTGCGCGGATACAGTCGATGTCGACCAGCGGAATTTGAATACGCCCGCGCCGCGAGCCGGCGAGAAGCAGCGCCGGCGTGTCTCCGCCAAGGATTTCGGCTTGGATCCGCAAACCCTTCAGCCCGGCGCGACGCATCGTCCAGCCATTACGCAACTCGAACCTGTCGATCCGGGTGAGTTCCTCCTCTTCGGTCATCGACGCCCTCCCCGCGCCTTTTCGAGCACCTCACGCGCTCAGCTTGCGCCCCTGCCGATATAATCCCGTTCGGCTCCGGCAATATAATCGCGCGTCAGCGGCAACGCGTGGCGACCGCGCGCGAACTGGATCTGGTAATTGCCCATTCCCCCGCTTTCGAACGCCGCGGTCGCGCCGGCGAGATAGAAGCACCACATGCGGAAAAAGCGTGCCCCCATCATGCCGACAATCTCCGCTTCATGCGCCAGTGTCCGCGCATACCATTGACGAAGCGTCAGCGCATAATGAAGGCGTAGCGTCTCGACATCGGTGACGATCAGCCGGCTCTTTTCGCTGGCGGCCAATGTCTCGCTGAGCGCCGGGATATAGCCGCCCGGGAAGATATATTTGCGGGTGAAGGCATCGGTGGCGCCGGGCCTGCCGAAGCGCCCGATCGTATGGAGCAGCATCACCCCGTCGGCAGTCATCAGGTTCGCGGCGGCGCGAAAGAAGGTCTCGAAATTGGCTGCGCCGACATGTTCGAACATACCGACCGAGACGATGCGATCGAACTTGCCCGCCTCGCGCACGGCGAGGTCGCGATAGTCGATCAGCTCGAACTGCACGCGATCGGCGACGCCGGCCGCCTCGGCGCGCTGACGCGCGAGCGCGAGTTGCTCTTCGGACAATGTAATACCGAGCACCTCGACCTGCTCGAGCTTCGCGAGCGTGATCGCCATCCCGCCCCAACCGCAACCGATGTCGAGGATGCGCTGCCCCGGCGCGAGTGCCAGCTTCGCCGCGATATGCGCTTTCTTCGCGGTTTGCGCTTGCTCGAGCGTGATATCCGGCCGCGGCCAATAGGCGCAGCTATATTGCATGTCTTCGTCGAGGAAGAGGCGGTAGAGGTCGTTGCCGATGTCATAATGATGTTTGACGTTGGCGCGCGATTGGCGCTGGCGGTTGATTGAACCGATCCGCGTTTTCACCCAGTCGGCGCGCCGCCCGAGCCAGGTCTTGTC
>JAFAED010000114.1 GCA_023424275.1 Pseudomonadota bacterium
ATCGAGCGCGACCGCGCCGGCATTCGCCATGCGCGGCGTTGTTAGCGCCTGCGTGCGCGTCAGCGCGCCCGGAATCTCCTGATTTATATTGTTGAAGCTGACGTAGAGCCGGTTCGACACGACATCGCTGAACTGCATCCCGGCATTGCCGTGGAAGCGCAGGCTCCTGCGCTTCACATGGTCGCGGTCGCCGTCCGAACTGTCGGCGCTGACTGCCGCCCATGCGTCGACGCGATCACCCGCGACGCCGCCCGAAACCAGTCCGCGCACGCTGTCGAAGCTGCCGATATCGCCGCGCAGATAGAGGCCGCCGGCGGTCCGCCCCGTCGGCGTCACGCCGTTGATCGCGCCGCCCAGCGTGCCCGACCCGAAGCGGAGCGCATTGGCCCCGCGATAGACATCGAGATGGTCGAAGAAGATCGGTTCGAGCTCCTGGAAATCGCCATTGTCGTCGGCGAGATTGATCGGGACCCCGTCCTGCAACAGCGTGAGCCCGCGCATATGGAAGCCGCGCGAGAGGCCCGAGCCGCGGATCGAAAGACGCACCTCCTGTCCGTAACGCGGCTGGAGATAGACGCCGGGCGAGAAGGCGAGCGTGTCGCGCAGGCTCACAACCGATTTGTCGGCATAATCCCGGTAAGAGACGATGTCGGTGCCGCCGGGTGCCTGCGCGGCGCGCGCTTCGGCGGCATCGGTGGCGGTCGGGGCGGTGACGATGATGGTGGCGTCGGCCTCTTCGGCATGGGCCGGAGCAGCGACAAGGCAGGTCGCAAGCGCCAGCAACGGCGCCGCCCGATAGATACGGGTTTTCATGTTTTTTCCTTCGCTGAATAGAGTCACGGGCCGCCGCGCGAACACGCGGGCAGCCGGTTGGTCTGGATCAGGCGAAGGCGGGTGGTCCGGTACTCGGCGGCAGCGGCGAGGCGATGCCCGGCGCATAGCCGAGCGATCGGACCGCGACCGGGACGGGCTCGACGGCCATCGGCGCAGCGGCGAGCACCGGCAGATCGGGAACGATCGGCGTATGGGCGAGCGCGCCCCACGGGCAATGCTGCTGCGCTTCGCCGGCGTTGTGATCGCCGGCCTTTTCGATCGGGATCGTCAACGTCCCGCCGGGGTTGGCGGGGTCCGAACAGATACGCACGGTGATCGACCCGCCGGCATCGCTTTCGATCATCCAGCCCGGCGCTACGAGCACGCGCGCGGCGAGCGCGAGGAGCAGCGGCAAGAGCAGCAATATGCCGGGACGGCGAAAGGCGGCGAGGATGCCCACGTGCCGCGCCTTATGGCGCGGGCACGATGCTGGCAAGCGGACAAAGCGTCCTATCAGTCATCGTCACCCCGGACTTGATCCGGGGTCCCGCTTAATTTCGGCGCAGAGCGGGACCCCGGGTCAGGCCCGGGGTGACGAAGAAAATAACGAGGACCTATTCCGCGGGCGTCTCGTCGGTCTTCTTGCCGGTGCGCGTCCACGGGTAGAGGAACTGGCCCCAATAGTTTTTCGGGACATCTTCGGGGATGCCGTAATTTTCGGGCCAGCGGTCCTTGGGCAGGTGGAAGGTCCCGAACATCTTGTCGATCCAAGGGAAGTGGATCGCGAAATTGACGTCGAATGCCTCGCGCTCGAGCCCATGATGCCAGTGGTGGAAGCGCGGGCTCGCGATCCAGTGGCCGAGCCGGTTGAAATTGCCGCCGACATTGGCGTGGAGCAGCGACGACCAGACATAGACGAAGCCGATATAGGCCTGCATCACCGAGGGGCTGAACCCGAGCGTGAAGAGCGGCAGCGAAGTGATCGCGCGCAGCAGGATGATCTCGACGAAATGCATCCGCGATCCCGCGAGCCAGTCCATCGATTTCGCGCTGTGATGCACCGCGTGGAAGCCCCAGAGGAAGGGGTAGCGGTGGAAGGTGCGGTGGAAGAAATATTGCGCCATGTCCGACGCGACGAGCACGATGGCGAACTGGACGATCCACGGCAGCGACGCGACGCCGGCGCGGAACGCCTCCCAATTGCTCGTATTCTCGTTGATGATCGTCGAGGGCGCGAGCGCGAGGAAGCCCAAGACCTGCACGAACATCGTGCTGACGAGATAATAGAAAAGATCCTCGCGCCATTCGGTGCGGAACAGCCGCTGCGTCCGGCGATGCGGGAAAGCGCGCTCCAATGGCGCGAACATGAAGCCGGTGACGAGCAGGTTCACGACGAAGAAGTCGAGCCCGAAGAAAATGCCCCAGTCGCGCGTTTCCTGCGGCTGGACGTTCGCCCCGCCGACGAGAATTGCGGCGAGACCGATCATCAGCGCGGTGAGGCCGAGCACCTTGCGCGGCCGCAGCAGCAGGCTGAGCAGCGAGAGGCCGTAGCTGATCAATAGCGTCGCATGGACCAGCCCACGAAAGCCGCCCCAATGTTTGATGATCTCGAGTTCGGGGGTCGCGAACCAGTCGGGAAAGCGCAGCGCGATCACCATGAAGAAGCCGGCGATCGCAAAGAGCAGCCCGAAAAAGCCCGACAGCCAGCCGCTGCCGAAACGCCGCACCTCGGTATGCGATTCGAGATCGCGCATCAGATTGTCGAGATAATCACGCTTTGCCATGTGGCCCCCTCACAGCATTTCCGCCGCGCCGTCTGTGATGGCGCGCACGGGGCCTACAGATAGCGTTGCCAATGTGCTTCGGAAACGATTGAAATGGGGACGCCCTCGTCTCGCATTTCGCAAGCTTTGACGATCTTGTTTCCAAAGCTCGAATGCTTCCAAGATTCGGTCGCGTAGATGCCGATCACGAGAACATCCGTCTTTTTAGTAAGGCTACCGTGTTGCGCACCCTTCGCCAGTACAGCCTTTTCGCAGTCGGCCCGCCGCCCAAAATTGAATGTGCCAGTGAAGCAGTAAAGCCGATCTTCAAAAGTCAAATCTGGCGCCGGATCACATACTGGCAAGTCCGACGATTTCAGCACTTCGCCGTGCTCAAAATCGCGCGATGAAAGTTGGTCGAGTGTCGACAGCAAGTCTATCGCTTCGTCATCTTCGAGCCGACCGTCGGCGAGGACTTCCGACACTCGATGATAGAGCGTCTGCATGACCGGATGGCCGCTGATAGAGGCGTTCGCAGCCAACCATTTTTGAAGAAATTCCGCTTCAAGCTGATTGATGGCGCCATCAGCCGCCATCCCCCGACAGAGGCCGATCAGTTCGTCGATTTGCCGCGACTCAATTCGGTCACCGCCCACACGATTGTAGAATGCATCATCCTTCATATCAGCCCGCCCCTGCAACAATCTCCGCCCATTGTGCCTCATTAATTACTTGGATGCCGAGGCCGTTTGCCTTCTTAAGGTTCGAACCAGCGCCTGGTCCAGCCACAACCAAATCCGTCTTGGCACTAACAGATGTCGAAGCTTTCGCGCCCAGTGCTTCAGCTTGAGCTTTCGCTTCGTCGCGACTCATCGTTTCAAGTTTACCAGTGAATACTACCGTTTTTCCGGAGACTTCACTTGCGCGCGTTTCCACGATGTAGGGGGGAGGCGCGACTTCAGATAACAAATCGTCCCATAGAGCCTCGTTGTGCTCCTCATGGAAGAAGTCAGCTAACGAGTAGCAAACGACCTCCATCCCTTCGACGTTCATGACATCCTTAAGCGCGGCCCTTTTCCGCTCTTCGAAAGCCTTATTTGTCTCAGCTTCTAATTTAACCAGCTCCGGACGAATTTCCTGAATCTTCCGAGCCCGCTCTTTCAGGCCAGCAAATTCCTGTATCTCTTTCATCAAATCTCGTGCCGAAACGGCGCCCACATGCCGAATGCCAAGTCCAAATAGCAATCGAGCGGCATCCGGTTTCCGTTTCGCCTCTATAGCCGAGATCAATTTGTCGACTGATGCACTTTCCCAACCCTTACGTTCGATCAATTCTGCACGGTGGCTTTTCAGCCTGAAGATGTCGGCGGGGCCCTTGTCGAGCCAGCCGAGGTCGAGAAATTCCTGGATGCTCTTTTCGCCCAGCCCCTCGATGTCGAGCGCGCCGCGGCTGACGAAATGGCGCAGGCGTTCGAACTTTTGCGCATTACAGATGAGGCCGCCGGTGCAGCGCACGTCGACCTCTCCCTCCTCGGCGACCGCCTCGCTGTTGCAGACGGGGCAATGGTCGGGGAACACATACGGCGCGCGATCTTCGTCGCGGGTCAGGTTTTCGACGACCTGCGGGATCACGTCACCGGCGCGCTGGATGACGACGCGGTCGCCGGGGCGCACCCCCAATCGGCCGATCTCGTCGCGGTTGTGGAGCGTGACGTTCGACACGACGACGCCGCCGACGGTCACGGGGACAAGGCGCCCGACGGGGGTCAGCTTGCCGGTGCGGCCGACCTGGATATCGATCGCTTCGAGGGTGGTCTGGGCGCGCTCGGCGGGAAATTTATGCGCGATGGCCCAGCGCGGCGCCTTGGCGACGAAGCCGAGGCGCTGCTGCCATGCGAGGCTGTCGACCTTGTAGACGACGCCGTCGATGTCATAATCCATGTCGGCGCGGCGGCGCTCGATCTCGGCATAATGGGCGAGGATATCGGCGACCGATTCATAGCGCTTGAGCAGCGGCGACACCGGGGCGCCCCAACGCTCGATCGCCTTCATCACGTCAAATTGGGTTTCAGCGGGAAGCGCGCTGACCTCGCCCCAGCCGTGCGCGAGGAAACGCAGCGGGCGCGACGCGGTGACGCTGGCGTCCTTCTGGCGCAGCGAACCCGCGGCGGCGTTGCGCGGGTTGGCGAACTGGCGGACGGTGGCGGGGTCGAATTCCTGTTCGCGCTGCGCCGCGATCGCCCTCCCCTCTTCCATCAATCGTTCGTTGAGCGCGGTGAAATCGGCCTTCGCCATATAGACTTCGCCGCGGATCTCGAAGACGTCGGGCGCGGCGCCTTTCAACTCCTGCGGAATGTCGGCGATGTGGCGG
>JAFAED010000108.1 GCA_023424275.1 Pseudomonadota bacterium
CACCGGCCCCGACGGCGAGCCCGACCTGTGGGTCGTCAACACCCTCTTCTCCTGCCTGGCCGGGCTGCACCCCGACTACAGCTTCGTGCCGCGCTGGCAGCCGCCGTTCGTCACCCGGCTCGCCCCCGAGGACCGCTGCCACCTCAACGGCGTCGCATTCGGTGACAATGGCGAGCCCGCCTTTGCCACCGCCGCAGGACGCAGCGACCTTGTCGGCGGCTGGCGAGACCAACGCCGCGACGGCGGACTGATCATCGACGTGGCAACGGACGCAATCGTCGCGCACGGCTTGTCGATGCCGCATTCGCCGCGCCTCGTCGGGCGCGACCTGATCTTTCTGGAAAGCGGACGCGGCCATATCGTCCGCTTGAACCTCGATACCGGCGATCGCCAGGACATCGCCTTCTGCCCCGGATTTCTGCGCGGCCTCGCGATTCACGACGGCCATGCGATCGTCACCGTATCGAAACCCCGCGACCGGACTTTCGCGGGCCTGCCCATCGAAGATCGGCTCAGCGGCTCGGGCGGCACGCCTTGGTGCGGGGCTCTGATCGTCGAACTGGCGAGCGGCAACATTATCGAATGGCTTCGCTTTCACGGCTCCCCAAGCGAGCTTTTCGACGTGACCGCGATGCCCGGCGTCCTCTGCCCGGCGGCCGTCGCACCGCAAAGCGCCGAAGCGGACCGACTGCTCACATTCGACGCATCGCCGATCCTCACGGTGAGCGCGCTTGGCGACATGG
Source organism: Pseudomonadota bacterium (assembly GCA_023424275.1). Lineage (GTDB taxonomy): Bacteria > Pseudomonadota > Alphaproteobacteria > Sphingomonadales > Sphingomonadaceae > Sphingopyxis. Next base: position 744 of record JAFAED010000108.1, read on the forward strand.
CCTGAGATGGGAAGCGGACACGCCGTGACCGAGGCAATGAACGACGCCGCCGCCCTGCCCCCGACGGGTCTCGAGGCGGTCTATCTCGCGCATCGCGATCGGCTGTTGCGGTTCCTGCGCGCCCGCGGCGCCGGCGCGCGCGCCGAGGATCTGGTGCAGGAACTTTGGGTTCGCATCGCATCGAAGCCGACCGGGCCGATCTTCGACCCGCAAAGCTATCTCTATCGGGCCGCGAACAATCTGATGCTCAACGACTATCGGACCGACGCGCGCAACATGGCGCGCGAAGAGGCCTGGGGCGAGGCGCATCTTGTCGGTGTCGCGAATGCCGCCGAAGTCGGCCTGGCGGCAAAGGAAGAAGTTGCCCGCGCCAGGAGCCGTCTCGCGGCGTGCGGAACCCGCGTGCACGAGATATTTTTCCTGTTTCGCGTCGAGGGACTGAGCCAGCGCATCATTGCCGAACGCTATAAACTCAGCCTCAGCGCAGTCGAAAAGGATATTCAGCGCGCCTATCGGGCGATCGCAGCGTTGAAGGACGAAGACGATGGCTGAGCACGATCCCCACCCGAGAAACGCCGCCACCGACTGGCTCACCCGTCAACGCGATCCGCTATTCGACGACTGGGACGGTTTCACCGAATGGCTGGAAGCCGATTCGTCGCACGCCGCCCAGTATCAACAGCTCGCGGCACTCGATGCCGCGCTCGCCGAAGATCTGGCGGCCGAACCGCCTTTCGCGCCGCGCTCCCAGGTTCCCGAAACAAGGTCCGCGCGACGGCGACGCGCCGGCTGGCTCGCGGCGGGCACGGCGGCGGCATGCGCCATCCTCGCAAGTCTGACAATGCAGCCCGACGGCCTGTATGACGTCGCAACGCAAGAAGGGCAGCGAAAGCATATCCTGCTCGCGGACGGTAGCCGGATCGTCCTGAACGGTGCGACGCGGATGCGGCTCGACCACGACAGGCCGCGCGTGGCCGAACTCGTCGCTGGCGAGGCGCTGTTCGACATCGTCCACAATCCGCGCCAGCGATTCCGCGTCACATTCGACGGTGGCATGGTCCAGAATCTGGGGACACGGTTCATCGTAGCGCGAAAAGGCGAAACGACCGAAGTCGCCGTTGCCGCGGGCGCGGTCGCTTTTCAGTCGGCGACAAGCCGCGCCGAACTGCGTCCCGGCGAACGGCTGGTGGCAAAGGGCGACCGGATCCGCCGCGGATCGGTCGCCAGCGAGACGATCGGCCGATGGGCGACGCCGCGGCTCGATTATGACGACGTCCCGCTTCCGGCCGTCGCGGCCGATCTCTCACGCGAGCTGGGCGTTCCCGTGTCCGTCTCGCCCGCCGCCGCGACAATGCGCATAACCGCAACGATCCAGCTCGATCTCGACATCGAACGCAGCATGGCGCGATTGGGGCCGTTGCTTGGCATCGAGGTTCGCCGCGACGGCGCAGGGTGGAGGCTGTCGCCCGAGAAATGAGGTGCAGATACGGCCTTGCCGCCGCAGCAGGGGCATCCCTCGCCCTGGCATTTCCCGCGCACGCCCGCGACCGGGTGTCGATCGACATTCCCGCAGGGACGCTGAGATCCGCACTGCGGATGCTCGGCGAGCAAACCCGATCGAGTATCGCCGTGGCCGATCCTGCGCTCGCCGAGCTCAGAACCGGCGAAGTCCGTGGCCGGATGACCGCCGAGCAGGCCCTGCGGCGGATGCTGCGAGGTCTTCCCGTCAGAGTGCTGGTCCTGGATGCCTCCAGCTTTCGTCTTCTCCCAGCACCTCGTCGCAGACCACAACCAGTCCCGCGTCGATCCGCCGCTGCCCCGGCACCAGCCGCCCGGCCACCGGCGCCCAAGGCCGATATCATCGTCACTGCAAGCAAAAGACGCACGGGGCGGTCGCAGTTCCAGGGCGGCATCCAGACCATCGACGCCATCGACCTGGCGCATGCAGGATTTCGCGGCACCGAAGCGATCGAACGTGCCGGCACCTCGCTCAGCTCCACCCACCTTGGCCCCGGACGCGACAAGCTGTTCCTTCGTGGTGTCGGCGATTCCAGCTTCAGCGGCCAGACACAGGCAACCGTCGGGCAATATCTTGGCGAAGCGCGGCTCAACTATTCGGGGCCTGACCCCGACCTGCGGCTCTATGACATCGCCCGCACCGAAATTTTGCTCGGCCCGCAGGGGACGCTCTATGGTGCAGGTTCGCTCGGCGGGATCATACGGATCGAACCGAACCGCCCCGATCCCGACCATATGCGCCTGGACACCATCCTCTCGACATCGGCAACCAGTCACGGTGGGCAAGGTGCCGAAGCGGCCGCGACACTCAACCTGCCCTTTGGGGGCGGTAACGGCGCCCTGCGCCTTGTCGGCTATCATGTGCACGAGGGCGGCTATATCGACGATCTTTCGCGGGGCGCTGCGAACAGCAACCGCCACGACATTTCAGGAGGACGGGCCGCGGTGGCTGTGGCGCCCGCGGCGACCTGGCGTGCCGAGATCCTCGGCGTTTGGCAGGATATTGCGGGACGCGACGCGAACTATGTCGACCGCCGCCTCGGCCGCTACGCAAGGGCGGCGGCTATCGCCCAGCCGAGTTTCAATCGTTTCCGCCTCGTTTCGGTCACGCTGCGGGGCGAAGAGAACGGGCTCGATATCGTCGCGAACCTCTCACACTCGCATGCCCGCCTGCACGACATTTTCGACGCGAGCGAGCCGCTTCCCGACACGCTCTCGCTGGGCCGGCGCGAGACGTCCGATGTCAGCTCCGCCGAAGTGCGCGTGAGCAACGCGACCTCGACAGGCAGCGGCTGGCTCGTCGGAGCATCGCTCGTCGACAGCCGCAGCCGTTTCGCGTCCGCGCTGGATTATCGAAGCGAGCCGCCGTTCGAAACGCGCACCGCGGCATCGACACGCGAATATATCCTGTTCGGCGAAGCATCGCAGAAGATCGGTCCCGTCGCCCTTTCCCTCGGCGGGCGCACGGCGCGGTGGCGCGGCAGGGGGATGCACATCTCGGGCCCATATTCCGCTCAGCCTCATTTCGGCTGGGAGGACGACGGATGGAAATTCCTGCCCGGGGCATCGGCGCTCGTGACGCTGTCCCACGACATCCAGATCGTCGTCCGCCGCGCCGCGAGCTACCGCCCGCCGACGGCTGCGGCCTCGTCCGCAGGCTTTATTGCCTTGTCGGGCGATCGTTATACCGCGTGGGAAGCGGCCGTACGGCGCACCTCCGACGATCGCCCTGTTACCGGGGAGGTCAGCGTATCGACGGGACGCTGGCGCCATGTACAGGCGGACATCATCGACCACGCCGGCTATTTGACGGCCGCGAACATCGGCGATGCAAAGACCTTCACGGTCGAGGCGTCGGGACTATGGCGCTTGTCGGAGCGTCTCGCGCTGAGCGGCGGTGTGACGATCAACCGGGCGACCGTCGTCGCCGCCGAGCCGAGCCACATCATCGTCGTCGAAGGGCGCCTGCCCAACGTCCCCGATATCAATGCCCGGCTGGCGCTTGCCTATACAAGTCCGCCAAGCGCGCGGTACCCCTTCCGCCTTTTGACGACCTTTCGCCGCACCGGCCGGTCGCGCCTTGGCATCGGCCCCGAACTCGGGCGCTCGCAAGGCGGGTTTTCGGACGTCGACCTCGACGCATCGGTGGAACTCGGCCGCGCCCGGCTGCATATCGGCGTCACCAATATTTTCGATGCCGCCGGAAACCGTTTCGGGCTGGGATCGCTCGCTCAACCCGGTGCGTCGGACCTGTTCGTCCCGCAAACGCCGCGCCGATTCACCGTCGGCATCAGGATCGGGCGCCGGTAGCGCCCCATGGGGAACGCTCAGCGCGGCGCGGAGGCATCCGCCGGGGCGGGAATGAAGCCGGTCAGCGCGTCGATCACCTGCTGCGGCTGTTCCTCGGCGATCCAATGGCCCGAGTCGGTAATGATTACGGTCGTCACATTGCGTGCGACGTTGCGCAGCAGGACGCCCATCGTTTCGCCCAAACCGCCTGTCGCGCCCAGACCGAGCACAGGGATCGTCAAAGGCTGCGCGGCGAAGGCGCGGTTGTCGACCTCGTCCTGCGCGAAAGCCCGATAATATTCGAAACCACCGCGCAGAGCGCCGGGACGGGCATAGGCGGCGGCGTAGAAATCCTCCGACTCCGGGGTCAGTGCGCTGGTGTTCACCGCCTCGACGCTGCGAAACCAGCGGATGAACTCGCTTTCCTGCCCCGTAATCAGTGTCTCGGGCAGATCGCGGACACCGAAGAAACGGAAATGCCAGGTCCGCGGCGTCGCCGAAATTTCCTTCCACGGGTCGATCCCGGGCAGCGGCACATCCATGACGACCAGACGCGACACCTGATCGCGATATTGCGCGGCATAGGCATAGGCGACCATGCCACCCATATCATGCCCCGCGACGGTGATGCACGGCCCCAACCCCAGCGCCGCAACGAGCGCGTGGATGTCGCGCGCGATATTCGCCTTCTCATATCCCGCAGCCGGCCGCGCGGTATCGCCGAGACCGCGAAGGTCCGGCGCGATCACCGTATGCCCGCGCGCCACCAGCGCGGGCATCACGTGCCGCCACATATAGGATGTCTCGCCCCAGCCGTGCAGCAGCACGATCGGTTCCCCGCGCCCCTTGGCGAGCAGGTAATGATATTGGACGCCGTTCACCTCGATCTTCCCATCGCGAATCGCATTGTCGGCGACCGACGACACCGCAGCGGCGGGCGTGCCGGCAACCGCATCGCCCGCAATCAAGCCGGTAGAGAGAAGGGTCGCGGCGGCGAAAATAGCTTTGCGCATAGGGAGGACTTTCAGCTGCGATCAGAAGGGGTTGAGATGCCACAGTCGCAGGGATGGACAATATTGTCCGAAAGGACAGGTCGGGCGGCCGTACCATCGATGGTACAACACGACGGCGATCTCTTGGGCCTGCAACGGGCCTTGCGATCACCTAGTCTAACGGCGGACGACTCTCGCCATCTCAAGGAAATATCCGTGCCCTCACCCATTCGCATCCTGCTCCAGACGACCATCCCGCCGATCGAGGATGACTGGAACATCGGCCGCTTTTCGATGCTTCGCGATTATCTGGCGGAACTGAAGGACGAAAATGGCGAGCCTTTGTGCGTCGTCACCGCGCGGGACCGTACGGAACCGGGCGCGCCGGACCCGGTCCTGTCGACCATCGACCAGTCGGACTTCGACCAGCTCTGGCTGTTCGCCGTCGATGTCGGCGACGGCCTGACAGGCGAAGATTGCGCGGCCATCGGCCGGTTCCGCGAAAAGGGGCGCGGCCTGCTCGTCACGCGCGATCATATGGACCTCGGCAGCTCGGTCTGCACGCTGGGCGGCGTCGGCAACGCGCATTTCTTCCATAGCACCCGTCCCGAGCCGGATCCGGCGCGCCATGTCGTCGACGACCGCGAAACCGACTATATCCTGTGGCCGAACTATCACTCGGGTGCGAACGGCGATTTCCAGACGATCGCGATCACCGAACCGCCCCATATCCTGCTCAGCGATCCGGAATCGGCGGGCGGGCTGATCCGCTATCTGCCGGCGCATCCGCACGAGGGCGCTGTCGGCGTTCCCGAAGGCGAAACCTCGGCGCGCGTCATTGCAACGGGGGTAAGCCAGGCCAGCGGCAACAGCTTCAACCTTGCCGTCGCCTTCGAACCGTCCGCAAACGCCGGTCCGGGCCTTGCCGAGTCCACTTTTCATCATTTCGCGGACTATAATTGGGATCCGGCGATGGGCTGTCCCACCTTCGTCAGCGAAAAGCCCGGGCATTCGCTGGCCGGTTCGCCCGAGGCGCAGCGATCGATCCGCCATTATGTCCGCAATATTGCGCTATGGCTCGCGGGACGCGATATTCCGGTGCAAGCCGACCGAAAAGCCTGACCATTCAGGCGGGCGCCCGAGCGGATATCGACCCGGAAGGCGCCTCGGTCGATCCGCGGATAATTGAAGAGCGACGCTCCGGCCGACGAACGTCGGCGCGGAGTGCCACCAGAAAGCTCCCCGCCGACCTCGTCGACGGGGAACCGGGCAGGATCAGCCGTTGAGGCGATCCTTGACCGCTTTCGCGGCACCAAAGGTCAGCTTCTTCGAGGCTGCGATCTGGATGGTCGCCCCGGTCGAAGGATTGCGGCCTTCGCGCGCCGGCGATGCCTTGACCTTGAACTTGCCGAAGCCGTTTACCGAGACTTCGTCGCCCTTGGCGGCGGCGTCCGCGATGGCGGCGAAGACGGCGTCGACGGCCTTCTTGCCTTCGGCCTTCGAAAGACCAAGCGAGGTTGCAACGCTGTCCGAAAGTTCGGCGTGGTTCATAATAAAATCTCCTGACACGTCCGGGGCCCTCCCCAGCCGGTTAGGCGCTATAGTCAGCCGCAGCGGACGCCGCCAGCGAACTTATTCGCTGACGGCCCGCAAATGCGTCAAACGGCTTGCGGCTATCCGGACGGAAACCCGGCGACCGCTCAGCTTTTCGTCGAAGCGGCCTCGCCCTCCGCATATTTGATCGAACAGCCATAGGGCTGGGCGAATGCCGTCGTGACCGGCCGCCCCGCTGCATGCTCGTCCAGGGCGGCGCGAACAAAATTTTTCGCGCCGGCGAGATCCTCGACCTTGTTCGTCGGTTTGTCGTCGATGCCGCCAGCATAGATGATACGGCCTTCGCCATCGATCACGCGCATATCGGGCGTCGTCTTCGCTCCGTAAGCTCGGCCGATCGCACCGCTGGGGTCGAGCAGCAGATGCGTGAATCCGGCATTGAAGCGCTGTTTCCAGCCCTTCGCGCCTTCGCCTTCGACGAAACCCTGTTCGCCCGGCGCCGATGAAATGATCGTCAACCACACCACGCCGTCGGCAACCGCGTCTTTCTGCAGCTTCTGCATCGCACCGCTATAATGTTTTTTGACATAGGGGCAGCCTTCGTTCGTCCATTCGAGTACCACCGTCTTGCCC
>JAFAED010000121.1 GCA_023424275.1 Pseudomonadota bacterium
CTTTGGGGCTGGCGCTGGCCGCCATGCCCGCCGCCGCGCTGGCCCAGCGCACCGACGACAATGCGACGACCAGCGCCGAGGATGCCTTCGGCACCTCGATCGGCGGTGAGCAGATCGGCATCTACAATCCCAATTACGTCCGCGGCTTTTCGGCGGCGGAGGCAGGCAACATCCGCCTCGACGGCCTCTATGTCGACCAGCAGGCGGCCTTCTCCGACCGCGTGATCGCGGGGCTCCAGATGCGCGTCGGCCTGTCGGCGCAGGGCTATCCTTTTCCGGCGCCGACGGGCATCGCCGAATATGATCTCCGCAAGCCGGGCGAAAAGCGTTTGCTCAGCGTCAGTGGGCGGCTCGGGCCCTTTGGCGCGAAAGTGCTCGAACTCGACGGCCAGCTTCCCGTCACCGACCGGCTGTCGCTCGGCGCGGGCTATGGCTTCTTCTCCGACCGCAACCACACGGGCGGCAGCGCGCAGTTCCGCACCATGGCAGCGATCGCGCGCTGGGAACCCGTCGATGGCGTCGAGATCACGCCCTTCTGGAGCCGCATTGGCATCGCCGACGAGGAATTGCCGCCGCTGCTCCTGACCGCCGGCGACTATCTGCCGCCGCGGCTCGATCGCGTGAAGCGGATCGGCCAGAAATGGGCGGCCAATGACGGCAAGACGATCGCCACCGGGCTGACGACGACGATCAACCGCGGCGACTGGGCATTGAAGGCGGGTGCCTTCCGCTCGATCCTCGATCTCGACCGCTCGCACACGCAGCTGTTCCTCAACGTCCGCCCCGACGGGACAGCCGATGAGGTGGTCATCGCCGAACCCGGCCGACGTTCGGCCTCGACCAGCGGCGAAGTTCGGCTGTCGCGCCGCTTCGCCGACGGGCCGCGTCTTCACACGCTGCACCTCTCGCTGAAGGGACGCGACCGTTCGCGCAGCTATGGCGGCGGGCGCGAGATCTTCATCGGAAACCATCCGATCGAGGATCCCGTAATCTTCCCCGAGCCGGTCACCCCCTTCGGTGCGCAGACGCGCGATACGGTCGATCAATGGACCGCCGGTATAGCCTATGAGGGGCGCTGGAAAGATGTTGGCGAGGTCAGCGTCGGCCTACAGAAGACCGATTATCGCAAGCGCGTCTTCGGCCCCGATGCGCCCGTCATCACGACCAAGGACGCGCCGTTGCTGCTCAACGCGACCGCTGCCGTCTATGCATCGCCTTCGCTCGCCTTCTATGGCAGCTATACCGAAGGGCTGGAGGAAAGCCCGGTCGCGCCGGGCCATGCCGTGAACCGCGATGAAGCGCCGCCCGCGATCCGCACGCGCCAGATCGATGCCGGCCTGCGCTGGTCGGTCACGCCCGCGATCCGCCTCGTGGCGGGCGTGTTCGAGGTGTCCAAGCCCTTCTACTCGATCGACAGCGCGCGGCTGTTCCGCCAACTCGGCGATGTTCGCCATCGCGGCGCCGAATTCTCGCTCTCGGGGCAGATCGCGCCGGGGCTCACCGCGATCGCGGGCACCGCGCTGATCGACGCGACGCTGTCGGGCGATGCGGTCGACAGCGGACTGCTTGGCAAGAAACCGCTCGCGAGCTTTGGCCGGCTCTCGACCGCCGTGCTCGACTACCGGCCGACCTTCGCGCCTGCCATCTCGGTCGACCTCGTCGTCGAAAGCACGTCGGACCGCATCGCGAGCACCGACGGCAAGCTCGTCATTCCGGCGCGTGCGATCGCGTCGGTCGGCGGACGCTATCGCTTCAAGCTCGGCAAGGCACCGGCGACGCTGCGCGTCCAGGTCGCGAACGTCGGCAACAAGTTCGGTTGGGCGAACGGGCCGTCGGGCATCTACCTCTATAATATGCCGCGCCGGCTGACCGCCACGCTGACGACCGATCTCGGCTGATCCACCCGCCCCGTATCACGACGAAAAGGAGCCTGACATGCGACCAGCTTTTCGCGCGGCCCTCGCTGCCGCCATGCTTATGGGTATTGCCGAAGCGGCGCAGGCGCAGGGGCTGCTGAAGCGCCTCGTCGACCGCGCCGCACAGCAGGCCGAACAGGAGGCTGAAACCGCCGTGCGCGACACCATCGCGTCGGGGCTCCGTGGCGGCAAGTCGGGGGGCGACGAGCCCGCACCCCGGTCGGACAACGACGAAGGAACGGCTGCGACGCCGCCGCCGCCTCCGGCACCCGCGCCCACGATGCCGAAAAAGGCGGGCTATATCGACGCGTTGCGTGTGCCCGCCGAGATCGAGGCGCAAAAGGCCGGCTATAACAAGTTCGGCGAAGTCAGCTGCAACGATTGCGAGGGCGGGATCGACTTCGATGGTCGGCCCAAATTCCCATATGATCAGTTCAGCGGCCAATATGGTGAGCGCGCGAAACGCGCTGGCAGCTGGCCCGTCGGCCATGTGCATCGCTGGCAGGGAAGGGCATCGAAGGGCACGCTGACCGTCGCGCGCGAGGAGCAAGTTGACGGCTTTCGCTGCCGCCGGCTCGAATATCGACTGGAC
>JAFAED010000126.1 GCA_023424275.1 Pseudomonadota bacterium
CTTCGGGGGCTTCGCGCTGACCGGGGGCAATCTCGAACCCGTGCTCCATGCCCTGCCGCACGAGATGCTGATCATCGGCGGCGCCGCGATCGGGTCGCTGATCATCGGCAATTCGGGCGCCGACCTGAAGGCGCTCGGCGGCGGTCTCGGAAAGGTGTTCAAGGGCCCGCAGTATAAGAAGCAGGATTATCTCGACTGCATCCTGCTCGTCTCGACGCTGATGAAGATGATGCGGACCGAGGGGCCTGTCGCGGTCGAACCGCATATCGAAGATCCGAAGAACTCGCCGATCTTCCAGCAATATCCGAAGCTGCTCAAGGACGACACGCTCGTCCATCTGATCTGCGACACGCTGCGCCTCGTCGTCGTGTCGTCGGGCACGCTCGACCCGCACGCGGTCGAGGATGTGATGGACAATGCGCTCAAGAATCACCGCCATCACTCGCTGAAGCCCGCCGAAGGACTCCAGAGCCTTGCCGATGCCTTGCCCGCGCTCGGCATCGTCGCGGCGGTGCTCGGCGTCGTGAAGACGATGGGCTCGATCGACAAGCCGCCCGAAATCCTCGGCGCGATGATCGGCTCGGCGCTCGTCGGCACCTTCCTGGGCGTGCTTCTCGCTTATGGTCTGGTCGGCCCGTTCGCTACGCGCGCCAAGACGGTGATCGAAAGCGACGCTGCCATCTATCATACGGTCAAGCAGCTGATCATCGCGTCGCTCCACGGCCACCCGCAGCCGCTGGTGATCGAGGCCGCGCGCTCGGGCGTCGACCATCACAACCAGCCGAGCTTCGCCGAAGTCTTTGACGGTATGCGAGGGCGCTGATGGCCGCGCGTCCTAATACCCCGCCACGCCCGATCATCGTCAAAAAGGTGATCGAGGAGGCCCATGGCGGCCACCACGGGGGTGCGTGGAAGGTCGCTTACGCCGACTTTGTGACGGCGATGATGGCCTTCTTCCTGCTCATGTGGCTGCTCGGCGCGACGACGGAGAAGCAGCGCAAGGCGCTCGCCGACTATTTCGCGCCGACGATCGTCCAGACGAAGACCGACACGGCCGGATCGACCGGACTGTTCGGCGGCGACTCGTTGGTCGCGGCCGACCGCTATCCGCACGGCGCGGCGCAGACCGGGACGCGCGCCATGACGATTCCGCGCGACGCAGTCGGAGGCCCGCGCGAGGCGTCGGGCCGCGAGCGCGATTCGGAGTCGAAGAAATTCCGCCTGCTCGCGCAGTCGCTGAAGGACCGGATCCAGAGCAAGAGCGAACTCAAGCGTCTCGCTCAGAACCTGCGCTTCACCGAAACCACCGAAGGGCTGCGGATCGATGTCGTCGACGATGCCGATTTTTCGATGTTCGTGATCGGTACCAGCCAGCTCACCCCGGCAGGCGCGCGCCTGTTCGGCGAAGTCGCGAAACCGATCGCTGAAGTCAGCAACCAGGTGATGATCCGCGGGCACACCGATGCGGCGCCCTGGTCGGCGAAGTCGGGCACGAACAATTGGCGGCTGTCTGTCGATCGCGCGGAGGTAACGCGCAACTATCTGGAGTATCGCGGCGTCGCCTCGAACCGCTTTGCGCGCATCGAGGGCGTCGCCGATCGCGAGCCTTATGTCCCCGCCGACCGATTCGATCCGCGCAACCGTCGCATCTCGATCACCCTCGGCTGGCGAACCGCTTCCGACAATTAGTGCCAGTTTGGCAGCATATCGGATCGTTAATGACGCGATTGCGGCGATATTACTTCCATTATGGTAATAACCCTTTGTTTTGAATGGGTTATGCGTGGGGGAATAATCTTTTGTTTACCACTTTCGTCAATTTCTGAATCCATCGAAAGGGCGCCGATCGGGGGGCGCGGTGGAGACTGACATGACGGTGGGGCAGAACAACAACGCAGCGCTCGAAGCGCTGATCATCGGCAGCAGCGCTGCCGCCGCGCGGTTGCGCGAAATGATCCGCCGCGTGGCGCGGTCGAACGCTTCGGTCATGCTGTGCGGCCCCTCGGGCTCGGGCAAGGAATTGGTGGCACGCGCCATCCACGACGAAGGCGTCCGCGCCGGTCAGCCCTTTGCCGCGATCAACTGCGGCGCTATCCCGGGCGAACTCATCGAATCCGAATTGTTCGGGCACGAAAAGGGCAGCTTTACCGGCGCCCACGCCCGCCGCATCGGTCATTTCGAAGCGACCCACGGCGGAACGATCTTTCTCGACGAAATCGGCGACATGCGTTTCGACATGCAGGTCAAGCTGCTCCGCGTGCTCGAAGACCGGACGATTGTCCGCGTCGGCAGCAGCGAGGTGCGCGATATCGACGTCCGCGTGATTTCGGCGACGCACCAGGATCTCGGCGCCGCGATCGCCGATGGCAAATTCCGCGAAGACCTGTTCTTCCGGCTCGGCGTGGTTGTGCTGCAGGTCCCCAGCCTCGCCAGCCGCGTCGAGGATATTCCCGCCCTTATCCGCCATTTCCAGCGCCAGATGCCCGCCGACGTCAAATGCCGTTTCGACGACGCGGCGATGACGCTGCTGATGCAGCACGCCTGGCCGGGCAATGTGCGTGAACTGCGCAATTTTGTCGAACGCGCCAGCGTTCTTCATGGCGGCGAGACGCTGGGTCTCGACGATGTCGCCATGCTCCTGAACCCCACCGCAGCGCTTGCACCGCGGCAGGCTGTCCCCAGCAGCCCTGCCGCGGTGCCGGCCAGCGCGGACGATTTCGCGGCGCTGGCCGCTCCGCATGCCAAAACGCCCGCTCCCGGCCGTCCGATCGACCTCAAGCGCGAGATCGAGACGATCGAGCTCGAGCAGATCCACGTCGCGCTCGACCTTGCCGACGGCATCATTTCCGAAGCGGCGCGGCTGCTGACGCTCAAGCGCACCACGCTCATCGAAAAGATGCGCAAATACGGCGTTCATCAGCAGGCCGCCTGACCGGCCGCATCCAAGAGTTTTCAGCGAGAGCTGGAAAAAGGGGGCTCTGGTCCGCCCCCGCATCGCCCGGCCGCCCGTCCCCACCTAGGGCGGCCGGGTACCCATCCCGACGATGATGAACGGCCGCGCCGCAGTTGGCGGATTAGGCGAAAGCGCCGACACTCTCGATGAATTTGATCACCGAAATCGGTTTCGAGACATAGGCTTCGGCGCCTGCCGCCTTGATCTGTTCCTCGTCGCCCTTGCCCGCATAGGCAGTGACCGCCATGATCGGCACCGCGCGCAGCGTCAGGTCGGCCTTCATCTGGCCGATCAGTTCCAGCCCACTGACGTGCGGCAGCTGGATATCCATGATGATCAGGTCGGGCGATACTTCGCGCGCCTTTGCCAGCGCATCGCGCCCGTCGCGCACCGGATGCGCGCTATAGCCATGGGCGTTGAGCAGGTCGCAGAAGAGGCGCAGGTTGAGCTCATTATCTTCGACGACCAGGATGGTCTTGCCCATGTTACTTATGTTCCCCACCTTGCGTATGCGGCCCGTTTAAGCGAATCGGCCGCACGACACAATTGCATCGCGATGAAGGGACTTAAGGGTCAGATCCCCCCAGCAGCGCGATCGAGGTTTGAAGCGATTTTGTTCAGGGCTAGGAAGTGAGACGCAGGCATATGGGCATATTCCAAGGCTCACTGACGCAGCCATGGACAAAATCGGTCAAATCCCGAAGGGACGCCGAAATGGCTTTGATCTCGTCTTCGCGCGGCCTTGCGGATGGAACCACCATCCGC
>JAFAED010000215.1 GCA_023424275.1 Pseudomonadota bacterium
CAGCAGGCGTGACACGAACTTGGACATTATTCCCTCCTTTTTGGCCCATTTCCCCAGCCGAAAACGTCCCGGTTTCCGGCTTGCATCATAATTTCTAGAATTTTCCTATCATAAAAATTATTGCTCAACTAGCAAAAACTTCCTATGCAAATGAAGAGCGCTGCGCGGGCGGCCTCGCGGCGTCAGGCCAATAGGGGCCAACAGGAGATTCGCTTGAGCGGCATCGGAACATTGTCGGCGTTGGTGATCGGCGCGTCGCTTGGAGGCATGGTGGTCGCTGAGCCCGCGCGCGCGGAAAGCGCGGACGCGCTGGTCATCCATGCGGGCGCGGTAATTGCGGTTCCGGGCGAGCCTATCCTCGGGCCGAGTACGATCGTTGTGCGCGGCGGGCGCATCGCCGAAATCGTTGCCGGTTATGTCGATCGCGCCGATGTGCGCACGATCGATCTCAAGGACCGGACAGTGGTGCCCGGATTGATCGACACACATGTCCATTTCAGCTTTGGGCCCGAAACCAAGCTCTGGTCGGCGGCGATCGATACGCCGGAGGATGTCGCGCTATTTGCCTTTGCCAATGCGAAAAAGACGCTGGAGGCGGGGTTCACGACGGTGCGCGACGTCGGTTCGGACGGCTATTCGATCCACGCGCTGCGCGACGCGATCAACGATGGCACTGTCATCGGCCCGCGTATCTTTCTGTCGGGCACCTCGCTCTCGATCGTCGGCGGGCATGGCGACATGTCGGGGCTCAACCGCAAAGCCACCGAGGCGCTCTATCCCTATGATTACACCGGCGCCTGCACCGGTGCCGTCGAATGCGCGCTGCGCGTGCGCGAAGCGGCGAAATATGGCGCCGACCTGATCAAGATTACCTCGACGGGAGGGATCAATTCGCAGCAGGCACGCGGGCTCGGCCAGCATCTCAGCGACGACGAACTGACCTCGATCGTCACGACGGCGCACGGTCTTGGCCTCAAGGTCGCGGCGCATGCGCATGGCGGCGCGGGGGTTGCGGCATCGGTGCGCGCCGGGGTCGATTCGATTGAACATGGTACCTGGCTCGACGATGCGACGGCGAAGCTGATGGCGGCACGCGGTACCTGGCTGGTGCCGACGCTCGGCCTGCTCGACGGGCGCAAGGACGCCGATGCCAGCCCGGCGGTGCAGGCGAAGATGGCCGAGGCACGCCGCGTCGCGGGGCGTAACATCCGCCTCGCGGTCCAACATAAGGTCAAATTCGCATTCGGCACCGATGCGGGGGTGTCGCCGCACGGCCAGAACGCACGCCAGTTCCGCCTGATGGTCGAGCAGGGACCGATGACGCCGATGGCGGCGCTCCGCTCGGCGACGGTCGACGCCGCCGCGCTGCTCGATCAGTCGGACAATCTCGGCACGATCGAGGTCGGGAAATTTGCCGACATGATCGCGGTCGAAGGCGACCCTGCGCGCGATATTTCGGTGCTGGAGCGGGTCTCGACTGTCATCAAGGACGGCCGCATCGTTTCCCGCGACCTGCGCTGAACCGGCCCGACCACCACCTTTTCATTCTTGCAACGCTTTTCACGGACATAAAAATGAACGCTATCGACACGTCTCTCTCTTCGCAGCCGGCATCGGGCGACCTTGCCGGTGCCGTAGCCGATATTTTCGGCGAACTCGGGCTGTCGCTTGCCGGCGATCTCGGGTCCGACCTCGACGTTTTTTCGCCGATCGACGGCTCGCCGCTCGCGACGCTGAAAATGCATCGCGCCGCCGATATGGACGCGATGGTCGCGCAGGCCGAAACGGCTTTCCTTGCATGGAAAAAAGTGCCCGCGCCGCACCGCGGCGAACTGATCCGGCGTTATGGGCAGCTTGTGCGCGAGCATAAGGAGGTGCTGTCGCGTCTGCTGACGATCGAGAATGGCAAGATCCTGACCGAAGCGCGCGGCGAAGTGCAGGAAGTGATCGATATCTGCGAATATGCCGTTGGCCTCTCGCGCCAGCTGTTCGGGTTGACGATTGCGTCGGAGCGCGCCGAGCACCGACTGACCGAATATTGGCACCCGCTCGGCCCGATCGGGCTGATTTCGGCGTTCAACTTTCCCGCGGCGGTCTGGGCGTGGGGGACCACGGTCGCGCTCGTTTGCGGCGACAGCGCGATCTGGAAGCCGTCGGAAAAAACGCCGCTCACCGCGCTCGCCTTTGGCAAGCTGCTTCAGAAGGTGGCGGCGGATTACGAGTTTGCGCCCGACCATCTGGTGCAGGTCGCGATCGGCGCTGCCGAGTGCGGCGGGACCATCGCCGACCATCCGGGGATCAAGATCGTCAGCGCGACGGGCAGCGTTCGCATGGGGCAGGATGTCGGCGTGCGCGTCCAGCGCCGCTTCGGACGCGCGGTGCTCGAACTCGGCGGGAACAATGCGGCGATCGTGGCGCCGAGTGCCGATATCGGCCTTGCGCTCCGCGGGACGGTTTTCGCTGCGACGGGCACCTGCGGCCAGCGCTGCACCTCGCTCCGCCGCCTGATCGTCCACGAAAGCATCCGTGCCGATTTCGTGAAGCGCCTCATAGCGACCGCCGACAGCCTGACCATCGGTAGCCCGCTGGTCGACGACACGCATGTCGGTCCGCTGATCGACAAGGCGGCGTTCGACGCGATGCAGCGCGCGCTCGATCAGGCGCGCGCCGAGGGCGGAACGGTGCATGGCGGCGAGCGGGTCGGGATTGCGGGGTCGGACGCCTATTATGTCCGTCCGGCTATCGTCGAAATGCCCGCGCAGAGCGCCATCGTATGCGAGGAAACCTTCGCCCCGATCCTGTATGTCCTGTCCTATTCGGACATCGACGAAGCGATCGCACTGCAAAATGGCGTACCGCAGGGGCTGTCGTCGTGCATCTTCACCAGCGATGTGCGCGAGGCCGAGCGATTCCAGTCGGCAGAGGGCAGCGATTGCGGCATCGTCAACGTCAACATCGGGACGAGCGGAGCCGAGATCGGCGGCGCGTTCGGCGGCGAGAAGGTGACGGGTGGCGGCCGCGTGTCGGGTTCGGACAGCTGGAAAAACTACATGCGCCGCGTCACCGCGACGGTGAATTATTCGACGTCGCTCCCGCTGGCGCAGGGCGTGAAATTCGATCTCGATATCGGTTGAAACAATGTTGTTGGAGGAGGTTCAGATGGTCCCCGGGAAATTGAAATGGCTGGCGTCGGCCGGCCTGTTGATGCTGGCGATGCCGCTGGCGGCGTCGGCGCAGGAAAGCGTGCAGGGCACATCGCTGCTCGGCAAGCCGATGGTCACCACGCAGACGCGGAACGCCAACGTCGCCGCGACCGAGACGCTCGATCGCGCGGCACGCGATGCCAAGGCCGCCTATGAAGCCAATATGACGGTCGACAGCGCGACCTGGTACGGCCGTATTCTTTTCTACCAAGGCTATTCGAAGGAATCGGCGGCGGTCTATGATCAGGCGCTGAAGCGTTTCCCCAATTCGGGCAAGCTGCTGCGCCACCGCGCGCATCGCGCCTTTTCGCTGCGCGAGTTCGACAAGTCGATCGAATTGGGGCTGAAGGCGGCGAAGCTGTACGAGAACCAGCCGCTCGAGCGCGAAAAGCCGGGCCCCGACTATTTCCCGGGCGATCCCGACGTCGTGCAATATTATCTCTATTACCACCTCGGCCAAGCCTATTTCGCCAAGCATGATTTCGACAATGCCGCGAAATGGTTCGCCAAATCGGCGGAGTCCGCAGCCTTTACGCACGACGTCGAGGCGCGCACGGCGAACGGCTATTGGGAATATCTCTCGCTCGCGCGTGCCGGGAAGCTGCGCGAGGCGCAGAAGCTGCTCGACGATTACGACCTGACGCTGTTCGAAGTCCATCCGAAGGGCGGATCGGACACCTATTTCGACGGGTTGCAGCTGTTCCAGGGCCACCGCGCTGCCGACAGCTTCTTCAGCGACAAGGACAGCGGCCGCGCTTTTGCGACCGCCGACGGGGTCGCGGCGTCGACCGCCTATAGCCTCGCCAACTATTATATATTGAGCGGCGAACCCGAGAAGGCGAAGCCCTGGCTCCGCCGTTCGATCAATGTCGACAGCTGGGGGTTCTTTGCACGCATCCAGGCCGAAGCCGACTGGCTGCTGCTTTTCCCGGGCGAACAGCCCTGACCTGACGGACGCATGGGCGCGCGGCGGACCCGAACGATCGGGCCGGATTTGGGAGAGATATTTTGAACGACTGGACCCGCCGCAAACCCCTTGCGCCGCCCGGCGAACGCAGCGCCGACGCGCTGCCGCCGAGCC
>JAFAED010000219.1 GCA_023424275.1 Pseudomonadota bacterium
GACCTTACGTTTACGTGCACGTCAAGTAGAAATGCCGCTACGGCAGCGAAGATGCGCCAAACCCGCGGAGAGCCGCGATGCAACGAATAGGTTTGCAGCCGCTGGGCAGCACCGGCGGCGCACGCTAAGACCCGGCCCATGGTCCAACTGCTTCTCGACGCCGGCGCCCTGCTCGGCGAATCGCCCTTCTGGCACGCTGCCGAAGCCCGCCTCTATTGGGTCGATATCGAGGGCCGCAAAATCCATCGCACCGATCCAGCAACCGGCGCTGACGAGGTGATGGACCTTGCCGAACAGGTCGGCTGCATCGGTCCGCGCGCGGGCGGCGGCCTCGTCGTGGCGCTCGAAAACGGCTGCGCGCTGATCGATCGCTGGGACGCCGCGCCGCGCCCCTTCGGTCCGGCAATCCTTGCGGACAAGCCCGAACAGCGCTTCAACGACGGCCGTATCGACGCGAGCGGCCGGCTGTGGGTCGGCAGCCTGACGAACGACAAGACGAACCCCACGGCGGCGCTGTACCGCCTCGACCCCGACGGGTCGCTCAGCGAGATCTTCGGCGGCATCACCACCAGCAATGGCGCAGCCTTCAGTCCCGACGGGCGCACCTTCTATCACGCCGACACGCCGACGCATGCGATCCGCGCCTATGATGCCGACCCGGTGGCCGGCAGGCTGGGCGAAGGCCGCATCTTCCACCAGTTCGATCATGGCAACGGCCGCCCCGACGGCGCTGCGGTCGATGCCGAGGGTTGCTACTGGTCGGCGCTGTGGGACGGCTGGCGCGTCGTGCGCTTCTCGCCCGCGGGCGAATTGCTCCAGACGGTCGACATGCCGGTGCAGCGCCCGACGATGATCGCATTCGGCGGCCCCGACCTCCGGACCGCTTTCGTCACCAGCGCGGGCAAGAATTTGACCAACGAGGAGCGCAAGGCGCAGCCGCATGCCGGCGGCGTCTTCAGCTTCCGCGTCGACACGCCTGGCCTGATCCAGCCGGAATTTGGCGCCTAGGCGGCTTGCACCCCGCTGTCACATAAGGTTAAGACGCCCCCCGACATGGTTTCGTCCGAAACCTTATCCTCCGGGGAGATTAACCGATGTCGCGCACCGCGCACCCTTTTACCCGTCCCTTGTCGATCCTGCTTGCATCCACTGCGATGATGGTGGGTTATAGCCAGATGACCGCCACCGCAGCAGAATCGACCGCAGCCGCCCCGACCACGTCCGGGCCGGCCGCCACCACCCCCGCGGGCGAAAACCCGATGCTCGCGCCGTGGACCGGCCCGTTCGAAGGGGTTCCGCCGTGGGACAAGATGGACCCCGAACTCTTCCCCGATGCCTTTGCCAAGGCGATGGCGGAGACCAAGGCACAGGTGCAGGCGGTGATCGACAATCCCGAAGCGCCGACCTTCGAGAATACGCATGTCCCGATGATGCTGGCGGGCGACACTGCCGACCGGCTGTTCGCGCTGTGGGGCGTCCAGTCGTCGAACAAGTCGAACGACCGCGTCGAGGATATCGACGCCGAGTGGAGCCCCAAAATCTCCACCTTCTACACCGAGCTGTTTTTGGAGCCGAAGCTCTTCGCCCGCTACAAGGCGGTGTACGACAAGCGCAATTCGAGCGGCCTCAACGCGCAGCAGATCCGCATCGTCGAGCGCAGCTATGACGAGATGGTGCGCGACGGCGCGAACCTGTCGCCCGAGAACAAGGCGAAGCTGGTCGCGATGAACGCCAAGCTCGAAGGCCTGTTCTCGGCCTTTTCGTCGAAACTGCTCGGCGACGAAAAGCTCTACACCTTCGTCACCGACAAGGCCGAACTCGCCGGGCTCGAACCCGGCTTCGTCGCCTCGCTCGCCTCGGCGGCCGAAGCGAACGGCAAACCCGGCCAGTGGGCGATCAAGAACACCCGTTCGTCGGCACAGCCGGTGCTGCAGGGCGCGACCAACCGGGGCCTGCGCGAAAAGGTCTGGAAGGCATTCGTCAGCCGCGGTGACAACGGCAATGCCAACGACACCAACGCGACGATCGCCGAAATATTGAAGCTGCGCCAGCAGCGCGCCGAACTGCTCGGTTTCGCGACGCACGCCAATTATCGCATGGCCGACACGATGGCGAAGACGCCCGAAAATGCCATGGGCCTGATGATGAAGGTCTGGCCCGCGGCCGTCGCGCGCGTGAAGGAAGAGGTCGCCGACATGCAGGCGATCGCCGATCAGGAAGCGAAAGCCGGCAACGGCCCGAAAATCACGATCGAACCATGGGACTATCGCTTCTATTCGGAAAAGGTCCGCAAGTCGAAATACGACCTCGATGAAAGCGAAGTGAAGCCGTATCTCCAGCTCGACAAGCTGGTCGACGGCATGTTCTGGTCCGCGGGTCAGCTCTACGACCTCGGCTTCCGCGAGAATACCGGCACCGTGCCCGTCTTCGATCCCAAGGTCCGCACGTTCGAGGTCTATAACCTCAAGACGAACGAGAATGTCGGGCTTCTCTATCTCGACAATTTCGCGCGCGACGGCAAACGCTCGGGCGCGTGGATGACGACCTATCGCAGCCAGCAGACGCTGGGCGGCGAACGCAATGTCCTCGCGTCGAACAACAATAATTTCACCGAGGCCGCAAAGGGCGAACCGACGCTCGTCAGCCTCGACGATGCGACGACCCTGTTCCACGAGTTCGGCCACGGCATCCATTATCTGCTGCAGCATATCACTTACCCGGCGCTCGGCGGCGTTCCGCGCGACTTCGTCGAATATCCGAGCCAGGTGAACGAGAATTGGCTGATGACGCCCGAGGTGCTGTCGAAATATGCGACGCACTATAAAACCGGCGCACCGATCCCGCAGGCGCTCGTCGACAAGATCCTCGCGTCGAACAAGTTCAACCAGGGCTTCGAGACGGTCGAATATCTGTCGAGCGCGATCGTCGACATGAAGATCCACGACCGCAAGGTGCCGGTGACCGACGTCGACAAGTTCGAACGTGATACGCTCGCGGAAATGGGCATGCCGAAGGAAATCGTCATGCGTCACCGCCTGCCGCAGTTCGGCCACCTGTTCAGCTCGGACGCCTATTCGGCGGGCTATTACAGCTACCTCTGGTCCGAAACGATGGACGCCGACACCTGGGCGGCCTTCACCGAAGCCGGCGGCCCGTGGGACCGCACCGTCGCCGACAAGTTCCGCACCATCCTGCTGATGACGGGCAATGAAACCGATCGCGCCGAGGCGTATCGCGCGTTCCGCGGCCGCGATCCCGACGTGAAGGCGCTGCTGAAGAAGCGCGGTTTTCCGACCGAATAAGCGAAGGATACCGGGGAGGCAAAGGGGGCGATTTCGCCCCCTTTGTTTTGGCTCTCCGCCCGCGGGGCCTCGGGATCGGGATAGCGGCCGGGGTCGGGCGCGACCAAGACTTCGTTAACCATGAATCAATCCTGTCATCGTAATTTCACATGTGCCTCCGCTTTTCCCTTGCGGTGGGGCGGCGGCATCGCCACGTTACGTTCCTAAGGGGGCCGCCATCTCCCCGGCCTGGTCCCCCGCAAGGAGATGAATGACCATGCCGTCTTTTTCGGAAAGCCTCGAAAAGACCCTCCACAACGCTCTGAAGGCCGCTTCGGAGCGCCACCACGAATATGCGACGCTCGAGCATCTGCTCTACGCACTGATCGACGACGATCATGCCGCCGAAGTGATGCGCGCGTGCGGCGTCGCGCTCGACGACCTGCAATCGGCGGTCGTCCACTATCTCGACACCGAACTCGAC
>JAFAED010000249.1 GCA_023424275.1 Pseudomonadota bacterium
TCGAAATGGACGGACAGCGTCACCGCGCACGCGCGCTTCGACATGTCGGAAGATTTGAAGCTCGACATCACCGGCGTCGCCGCGGGCCGTTCGAAATATTTCAATTCGGACAACCAGAGCCCGATCTTCGGCGTTCAGGACGCCTATGTGAAGCTCGACCTGCGCGTCCAACTCGCCGACCGGGACAACAGCTGGCACCTCGCGCTGGTCGGCAAGAATCTGACCAACCAGAAAACGATCGGCAGCGCATTCAACCTGCCCTCGCCGATCACGCCGGTTCCGCGCGCGATCCTCTACCTCGAACCGACGCGCAACATTTCGGTCGAGGCCGGAATCAAGTTCTAGGGTCGAAAACGATGTCCCAGGGATCGGCCGCGGTCGACGCTTTCCTCGACAGGGAAGCGGCGGCCGCGGCCGTGACCCGTTATGCGAGCGCGCTCGATGCACGCGACTGGGCCGCCTATCGCGCGCTTTTCACGGACGAGATCGCGATCGACTATGGCGCGATCGGATCGCTGGTCGCGACCATCCCCGCCGACGAGTGGACGCAGCGTTGCAAGGCGCTCGAAGGCTTCGACGCGACCGCGCACCAATTGCACAATATCGTCGCGGCGATCGACGGCGACCATGCGACGGTGACGAGCATCGTCGATGCCGTGCATGTCGTCGGGGTCGAGGACCGCGCACTGCTCGGCGACCTGATCGGCCGCTACACGCACCGGCTGGTGCGACAGGACGGATGGAAGATCGCCGGCGTCACGTTGACCGTCGTCGCCTATCCCGCGGGCAAGGAGGCGTTCGAAGCCGCCTTCGCCGCCGCCCGCGCCATTTTTGCCGAGGATAATCCCGTATGATCGACGTTTATTTCACCCCCACGCCGAACGGCCACAAGGTTTCGATCATGCTCGAGGAGATCGGCCTGCCGCACCAGCTTCTGGCGATGAACATGCTGGAGGGCGATCATCTGACGCCCGAATATCGCCGGATCAACCCGAACGGCCGCCTGCCCGCAATCGTCGATCACGACCCGATTGGCGGCGGCGCACCGCTGCCGGTGTTCGAGAGCGGCGCGATCCTGCTCTACCTTGCCGAAAAGAGCGGACAATTGCTCCCCGAAAGCCCGCGTCGCCGCAGTCAGGCACAGCAATGGCTGATGTGGCAGATGGCGAGTTTCGGGCCGATGCAGGGTCAGGCGCATCATTTCATCCGCTACGCGCCCGAGGGACAGACCTATCCGGTCGAACGCTATCGCAACGAGACGCTTCGCCTGCTCCATGTCCTGAACGGCCGGCTCGGCGAGGCCGACTATCTCGCCGAGGAATATAGCATCGCCGATATCGCGGCGTGGCCGTGGACGCGCGCGATCCGCGCGATCGGACTTACGCTCGACGATTATCCCGCGGTCGCCGACTGGTTCGCGCGCATCGGCGAGCGGCCCGCTGTGATTGCGGGCACCGACGTCAAGAACGCCGCCAACCTGTCGAGCGCGCGCCCGGTGCTGACCGAGGAACAATGGTCGAATTTGTTCGGCAAGAATATGCTGGAAGCGCCGACGCGCTAAACACTCGTCATTGCGAGGAGCGAAGCGACGAAGCAATCCAGGGCGGCTCTATACCGCTCTGGATTGCTTCGCTCCGCTCGCAATGACGAAGAGGGTCAAACGGTATCCGCATGTCCCCACTGATATTCCACCTGTCCCTCCAGCCGCCGGACCGCCACCCAGTCGCCGCCGGCAAGGCTGTCGTCCTCGATCAGCGCCATGACGCCCCCCGCAATATCCTCCGGCACGCACGCCTCGTTGTTCGCGAGCACGGTCTTCATCCATTCGGACTTACCGCCCGCGCCCGTCGTGTCGAGGATCGGCGTATCGACGAGCCCGGGCAGCATGCCCGCGACGCGGATATTGTATTCGTCCTTCAACGGGGCGCAGCAGCGCGTGAACATCATCACCGCCGCCTTGGTCGTCGCATACATCGCGTCGTAAAAGCCGGTGCCAAGCGCGACGGTCGAGACGGTGTTGATAATCACCCCGCCGCCGCGCTTCTTCATTGCCTGCACCGCAATCTGCGTCGCGGCGACGAGCGAGGTGATGTTGACGTCGATGATCCAGCGGATGCGCGCCGCATCGACATCGGGAAATTGCGGCAGGCCCGAGACGACGCCGGCATTGTTGTGCAATATGTCGACGTCGCCATGCAGCTGAAACCACGCCTCGACCGCCGGGACGTCGGACAGGTCGAGCGCATGCATCGTCGCCCGCGCCCCTTCCGCCTCGACGAGCCGCGCCGTTTCGGCAAGCGCGTCCTGCTTTACATCGACCAGCCTGATTTCCGCCGCGCCGCGCTGCGCCAGCATCACCGCCGTCGCGCGCCCGATGCCGCCGGCCGAACCCGTAACGATCGCCGTCTTGCCCTTGATATCCATCTCTTCTCTCCCGTCTTCCTTGCCGCTACCGTAAAGCACGTTGACAGATAAACTTAAATACCTAAGTATTTTTCGACCGAGAAGACTCGTGCGTTTTGGGGAGAGTTATGACCGAGGCCACCGCCGTTAACGCAGGCACCACAGCGTCCGACAGCGGCCTTGCGCTGCGCCGCAATGTCGCGCTCGCGATGCTGTTCATCGTCGGCACGATCAACTTCGTCGATCGCCAGCTCCTGTCGGTGCTCGTCGAACCGATCCGCGCCGAGATGGATTTCAGCGACACGCAATTCGGCCTGCTCACCGGCCTGGCCTTCGCGCTTTTCTATGCCGCGATGGGCGTCC
Organism: Pseudomonadota bacterium; assembly: GCA_023424275.1. Lineage (GTDB taxonomy): Bacteria > Pseudomonadota > Alphaproteobacteria > Sphingomonadales > Sphingomonadaceae > Sphingopyxis. The sequence goes on from JAFAED010000249.1 coordinate 2,767, forward strand.
CCGTCGCGATGATCGCCGACCGCTGGAACCGCGTGAAGCTGATCGGCATCGCCTGCGTCGTGTGGAGCGGTTTCACCGCCGCCTGCGGCATGGCATCGAATTTCTGGCAGCTCGCGCTGATGCGTTTCGGCGTCGGCGCGGGCGAAGCGGGCGGCACCGCGCCCTCGCTCTCGGTCATCGCCGACTATTATCCGCCCGCGCAGCGCCCGCTCGCGATCGGCCTGTTCACGCTCAACGGTCCGTTCGGGGTTTTCGTCGGCGCAACCTTCGGCGCCTGGGCTGCCGCAAACATCGGCTGGCGCAACGCCTTCATCGTGATTGGCATCGTCGGCATCCTGATCGCCCCGATCCTGATCTGGCTGGTGCGCGAACCCGCACGCGGGCAAATGGACGCGCACAAGCCCGCCGACGAAGCCCTGCCCTTCAGCCAGAGCCTCGCGATGTTCTGGCGCCGCCCGTCGCTGCGCATGGTGATGATCGGCAGCGGCCTCGCCGCCTTCACCAGCTATGGCATGCTCAACTGGATCCCGGCGTTCCTGATGCGCACGCAAAAGATGCCGCTCGACGCGATGGCGACCTATTTCGGCCCGGCTGCGGGGATCACCTTCGGCATCGGCATCCTCGGCGGCGGCTGGCTGGTCAGTCACCGCGCGAAGGTGTCGGCGCGCGCCTATGGCTCGATCCCCGCGCTCGCGACGGCCGTACTGATCCCGACCTTCATCGCCGCGCTGCTCGTCGACAGCTGGCAGCTCTCGCTTGCGCTGATGCTGATCCCGATGGCGGCGTGCACCGCCTATGTCGCGCCCGCGCTTGCGCTGGTGCAGAACCTCACGCCGCCGCGCAGCCGCGCGACCGCTGCCGCGGTGCTGATGCTGATGTTCAACATCGTCGGCCTCGGGCTCGGCCCGCTGTTCGCCGGCATCGTCAGCGACTCGCTCAAGGATGCGCATGGCGTCGACAGCCTGCGCTGGGCGCTGATGGCGCTGATGCCCTTCGCGGCCGCCGCCGGCATCGCGCAATATCGCATGACGCGCTATCTGGAAAAGGACTTCGCCGAATGACCGACGTCGCGGGCAAGACGGCCTTCATCACCGGCGGGGCGAGCGGGCTCGGGCTCGCCACCGCCCGGGCACTCGCCGCCAGGGGGGCATCGGTGATCCTCGCCGATATCGACGCGGCGGGTGCCGAAAATGCCGCGGCGTCGCTGCGCAGCGACGGCGCGAACGCGCTCGGCCTCCAGCTCGACGTAACGAGCGAGGAAAGCTGGGCCGAGGCCGGCGCAAAGGCGCGCGACTTCGGCCCCGTGCGCATCCTGTTCAGCAACGCCGGGGTCGGCGGCGGATCGGGACCGTTCGAGCAATATGACACCGACGTCTGGCGCTGGAACTATGCGGTCAACGCGCACGCGCATCTCTATGCGTGCCGGACCTTCCTCGGCGAGATGAAAGCGAGCGGCGAGCCGTCGCATCTCGTCATCACCAGCTCGATGGTCGCAATCGTGCCGCCGCCAATCTCGGTCGCCTATATCAGCTCCAAATATGCGACGCTCGGCATCGCGATGGCGCTGCGTAACGAGCTCGCCGAGACCTGCGTCGACATCTCGGTACTGATGCCCGGCATGTCGGCGACGCGGATCGTCGAGACGACGCGCGATCTGCGCCCGGTCGAAGTCGAGGTCGGCAAGGCCGCCGCCACCAGCCAGGCGATGCAGGGCGTCCTCGCCGGCGGCATGTCGCCGGGCAAGATCGGCGCGCGCGTTGTGCAGGCGATCGAAAATGGCGAATACTGGATCTTCACCCACCCCGAGTGGAAGGCGATGGCCGAACTGGTGACGCAGGATATGCTGTCGTCCTTCGGCCGCTCGGCCGACCCGGACTACCGGGGCGACGATATCGACGGGCTGATCGCCGCCAACGGCGGCCGCATGTTCGGCGCGAAAGCTTAAGGAGAGCATCATGGCAGAGCAGGACGACATCCGCGCAATGGCGCAGCGCTTTTTCGACGCGATCGAGGCGGGCGACATCGAGACGATGCAGGGCAGCTTCACCCCCGACGCCGAGATCTGGCACAACACCGACGAGCTGATCGTCACGCCCGCGCAGACCGCGCAGACGCTGACCGGCATGGTCGCGCGGATCAAGGACCGCGAATATGCCGACCGCCGCCTCACCACCTTTCCCGGCGGCTTCGTCCAGCAACATGTCCTGAAAGGCGTGCGCGTCCACGACGACGGCCCCGTCCGCCTGCCCTGCGCGATCGTGTGCAAGGTCGAAAATGGCAAGATCACGCGTCTCGACGAATATTTCGACAGCGCGCATGTCGCCGAATTCCGCAAATTTGCGAACGCCTGAGGAGTTTATCATGCCCGTGTTGCGCCAGGTTCCCCGATCGGAAGTCACCGACGAGACCGTCCTCGCCTATTACAACCGCCTGTTCGGCGACCGCGATCCCGTCGCCGAACCCGGCACCGCGACCGGCACGCCGGGCGACTGGTGGACGGTGTTCGCGCTGTCGCCCGACATTTTCGAACATGCGGTCAAGGGTTTCGCCGTGTATCGCAACCCCGCGCGCACGATCGACCCGGTCCTCCGCGAACTCGGCCAAACGCGCGCCGGCTGGGTGAAGGGCAGCCAGTTCGTCTTTTCGCAGCATTGCAAATCGCTCCGCGGCCTTGGCGTCAGCGAGGAAAAGATCGCCGCGATCGCACACTGGCAGGTCGCCGACTGCTATGACGAGCAGGAACGCACCGTGCTCGCCTATGCCGACTGTCTCGCGCAGGCGGGCGGGCGCGTGCCGCTCGAGGTGTTCGACAAGCTCAAGACCTTCTGGAACGACGAGCAGATTTTCGAATTCACTTACATCACCTGCCTCTATGACATGCACGCCGTGATCACCCGCGCGCTGCGCATGGAATATGATGCCCGCGAAGACCCGATCGTCGAGATCGCGGCACCCGAAGGCTTCAGCGCCGCCGACTTCCTCAGCGCCCCGCGCCCCGCGCAAGGGTAAGTGAGGGGCGGATGAGCGTCTTCGGCCCGCCAGAAGTCGTCGCGACGGGCCTTCGTTTCCCCGAAGGCCCCGTCGCGATGGCGGATGGGTCGGTGCTGCTCGTCGAGATTGCGCGCGGGACGCTGACGCGCGTCGCACCCGATGGCAGCCTGTCGGTGGTCGCCGAGCTTGGCGGCGGGCCGAACGGCCTCGCGATCGGTCCCGACGGCGCCGCCTATGTTTGCAACAATGGCGGGTTCGAGTGGACCGAGGCGGGCAGCCTGCTGTTTCCCGGCCACGCGGCAAACGCGGACGCCTGTGGGTCGATCCAGCGCGTCGACCTGGCAACCGGCGCGGTGACCACGCTCTATGACAGCTTCGAAGGCGAGCCGCTGAAGGGGCCGAACGACATCGTGTTCGACGCTTCGGGCGGTTTCTGGTTCACCGATCATGGACAGGTGCGCGCCAGCGGCCGCGACCACGGCGCCATCTATTATGCCAACGCCGATGGCTCGACGATCAGCTGCCAGCGCGCCGATATGATGGGACCGAACGGCGTGGGACTGTCGCCCGACGGCAGGACGCTTTACGTCAGCGAGACGATGACCGCGCGCGTGTGGGCCATGAACATCGTCACGCCCGGTATCCTGGCGCCGCCGCCACCCTGGGCGCCCGGCCGCCTCGTCGGCACGCCGCCGGCCTTTCGCCTGCTCGACAGCATGGCGATCGAGGAAAGCGGCCGTATCTGTGTCGGCACGATGGTCGAGGGCGGGATCACGATTTTCGACCCCGACGGCGGTTCGGAATTCGTGCCTTTGCCGGACGTCGGGATCACCAACATCGCCTTTGGCGGTGCCGACCGGCGCGACGCCTTTATCACGGCTTCGACGACGGGAACGCTTTACCGCATCCGATGGCCGCGCCCCGGATTAATCGTCAACTAAGTTGACGATTAATCCGGATGATGATAAAAGAACCGGGAGAGGACAAAATGAAATTCTATACCAGCGTCGGCCCGAACCCGCGCGTCGTGAAACTTTTCATGGCCGAAAAGGGTATCGAGATCCCCGAGGTCACGATCGACCTGCGCGGCGGCGAGAACCGGCGGGCGCCCTATAATGTCGATGTGAACACCGCCGGACAGACGCCCGCGCTCGAACTCGACGACGGTTCGATGCTCTGCGAAGTCACCGCAATCTGCGAATATCTCGACGAACTTTATCCCGATGCGACGCTGATCGGATCGACCCCCGTAGCACGGGCCAAAACGCGCATGTGGACGCGCCGCGTCGACCTCAAGATTTGTGAGCCGCTGACCAACGGCTTCCGGTTTGCCGAAGGGCTGCCGCTGTTCGAGGCGCGGCTGCGCTGCCTGCCCGAAGCCGCCGCTGGACTGAAGGCCACCGCGCAGGACGGGATCGCAT
>JAFAED010000282.1 GCA_023424275.1 Pseudomonadota bacterium
CGCGACGCCTTCGACGCGCTGGTCGACGAACAATTGCGCGCAGCAGGCGCCGAGTTCGTCGCGCTTGCGGGCTATATGCGCATCCTGTCCGACGCGTTTGTCGGACGCTGGGCGGGCAGGATGGTCAACATCCACCCCAGCCTGCTGCCACTCTACAAGGGGCTGAACACCCATGCCCAAGCGATCGACGCCGGCGACGCATTCGGCGGGTGCAGCGTCCATATCGTGACGCCGGGCGTCGACGACGGCCCGGTGCTCGCGCAAACGCCGGTCGCGATCCTGCCCGGTGACACGGTCGAGACGCTGGCGCGGCGGGTGCAGTTCGCCGAGCATCAGCTTTATCCCGCGACGCTCGCCGCTTTCGTGACGCGCGAGCGGTCGCCCGATTATCTGCGCAGCCGCGTCCGCGACCTTGCGATGGCGCTGCCCGAGGCCGACGAGGTGGTGTCGCACGGCATGCCCTGCTTCGGGATCGTCAAGGGCAAGAAATTCGCCTATTTCACCGAAGATCACCATGGCGACGGCAAGATCGCGCTGCTGGTGAAGATCAGCGGCGCCGAGGAGCAGGCGATGCTGATCGAACTCGACGAAGACCGCTATTACCGCCCCGCCTATTTCGGCGACGGCTGGATCGGCATCCGTCTCGACCTTGGTGACACCGACTGGGACGCGATCGGCGAATGGCTGCGCAAGAGCTGGCTCGCGGTCGCGCCAAAGAAGCTGGCCGGGCTGATGGGCGTGGCGGAAGAATTTTAGGACCCGATGATGCAGGACGTCGTAGCCAAGCTTTTAGAGACCGTTGAAGAGATAACCGGCGACCTTGAGCAATCTGTAATGGACCAAGTCGTCGCTTTGCTCGATCGTCTCACATCTCCGGTATCCCGGGATGATGCGATAGCCCTTGTGTCGTTGCTCCCCAAAGATGGCGATCCAGGTCAAGGCGTCAACTGGACCGTTCTTCACGCAATCGAAACGGCGCCCGATTGGCCTGTTTGGAGTGCTTTGAACGACCCGGAGAATGAGTGGATGGAGATTCTCGAAATCCGTTTGAACAATGGCGGCTTAACCCGGCCATGAAAAAGGCCGCCGGATCGCTCCGGCGGCCTTTTCGTTTCGGCTGTGCCTGTGATTAGCCGACGATTTCTTCGGGCTTGAAGAAATAAGCGATTTCGATCGCGGCATTCTCGTCGCTGTCCGAACCGTGCACGGTGTTCGCCTCGATGCTTTCGGCCAGTTCCTTGCGGATCGTGCCCGGCGCGGCGTCCTTGGGGTTGGTCGCGCCCATGATGTCGCGGTTCGCCTGCATGGCGTTTTCGCCTTCGAGGACCTGGACGACGACGGGGCCGCTGATCATGAAGTCGACGAGTTCGCCGAAGAAGGGGCGTTCCTTGTGGACCGCGTAGAAGCCTTCGGCCTGTTCGCGGCTCATGTGGATGCGCTTCGACGCGACGACGCGAAGGCCGGCGTCTTCGAGCATCTTGGTGACCGCGCCGGTCAGGTTGCGACGCGTGGCGTCGGGCTTGATGATCGAAAAGGTGCGGGTGACCGCCATGGGAAAGCTCCTGCGATGTTATGGTTTGCGATGCGCGCGCCTCTAGCCGCGCTTTCGCCGCGCCGCAAGGACAGAGCGCAGTCGGCGGCTATGCGCCGCTGCCATAGGTTATCGCGCCTTCGACCACGTCGCCGGTCTGGGTCGCGGTCACCTGGATCGAGGTTTTCGTATCGTCGGGCTTTTCGGCGCTGATGATGACCGTATCCTCGGCGGTCATTTCGGACTTCACCTTGAGGCCTGCGGCCTCGATCTGGCGGCGATAATGGGCGACGACCTCGGCCGCCCTGCCCTTGACCTCGAAGCTTGCGAGCCCGCCCTTGCCGTCCTTGCCCGACCCCGCGAAACCGCCGGTCATCTTCGATCCCGGAAAGGGCGTCAGGCCCGCGGGCAGTTTCGCCTCGCCGCCGAACTGCACTTCGCCATCTTCGGTCTTGATCGTGACCTTGTCGTTTTCGCCGTCCTCGCTGCTGCTGATGCTATAATCGGCGGTCTTGCCGGTTTCGGGGTCGGTATAGGTGCCGCTCGCGACCTCGGTTTCCGGGCTGGAGCCGCAGCCGGCGAGAAGCAATGTTGCGGCGGCGAGTGCGGCATAAAGGGTGGAAGTCGGGCGGATCGTCGTCATGTCGAAGGCTCCTGCTGAAACGAAAGCCCGGCTGCCTTGCCCGGCGCCACCCGACTTGTCGGTGACATATGTCACAGCCCCTAGGGCCCCTCGGACCAGCGGCCGTTTTCGTCCTGTTTCCAGAAGCGGTTGTCGACATCCTCGCGCGCCGCCAGCGTGCGCCAGAGCGCGCGGGCGTCGTCGATGCGGCTGTTGTCGAAGAGCAGGAAGGTGCGTTCGAAGCCGAGCGCTTCCTCGCGCCATTCGCCGTCGGCAAGCGCGAGGAGGGTCGCGCGATTGGGCGGCGACGGGTCGAGCGTCCCCGCGATCAGGATCGGCTCGATTTCCTCGTCGGGCGAACCCGCATTGCCGTGCGGCAGGAAGCCGGCGGGCTGAAGCGTCCACAGCGCCTCGTCGATCGCCTGCCGTTGCATCGCGGAGGCGGCGACCACCAGCAGGCGGTCGCCGTTCGCGAGGATGCGCGTCGCGAGCGCGGGGAGCACCCGTTCAGCGGGGTCGCGGGTCAGCCGGTAGAAGTCGACGCGCGCCATGCTCCCCTGCCCCTGCGCCCTCAGCCTTCGTGGTTGGCAGCGATATAGCGGTCGAGCAGGCGCACGCCATAACCGGTCGCGCCCTTGGCATAGACCGGGCCGTCCTTGTCGGCCCATGCCATACCCGCGATGTCGAGATGCGCCCAGGCGACGCCGTCCTCGACGAAACGCTTTAAGAATTGCGCCGCAGTGATCGATCCGCCTTCGCGCGGGCCGATATTCTTCATGTCGGCAATCGGGCTATCGATCAGCTTGTCGTACGCGGGCGACAGCGGGAAGCGCCACAGCTTGTTGTTGCTCGTCTCGCCGGCGGCGATCAGGTCGGCCGCGAGCGTGTCGTCATTGGCGAAGATCCCGGCATATTCATGGCCGAGCGAAATCACCATCGCGCCGGTCAGCGTCGCGAGGTCGACGATCACCTTGGGATCATAGATTTTCTGCGTCCAGGTGATCGCATCGCAGAGCACGAGGCGCCCTTCGGCGTCGGTGTTGAGCACCTCGACCGTCTGGCCCGACATGGTGGAAACGACATCGCCGGGGCGCATCGCATTGCCGTCGGGCATATTCTCGACGAGACCGACGACGCCGACGACATTCGCCTTGGCCTTGCGGCCCGCGATCGCCTTCATCGCGCCGGCGACGGCGCCTGCACCGCCCATGTCCCACTTCATCATGTCCATGCCCGCGGCGGGCTTGATGCTGATGCCGCCGGTGTCGAAGGTGACGCCCTTGCCGATGAAGACGACAGGCGCGTCGCCCGGATTGCCGCCGTTCCAGCGCATCGCGAGCAGCCGCGGCGGTCGCGTCGAGCCCTGCGCGACGCCGAGCAGCGCGCCCATTCCGAGCGCCTTCATCTGGCGCTCGTCGAGCACTTCGAGTTCGACGCCGAGGTCGGCGAGATGCTGGCAGCGCTCGACGAAGCTTTCGGGATAGATGACGTTCGGCGGCTCGGCGACGAGCGTCTGGGTGAGCGCAACGCCGTCGGCGATCGCCTCGTTTTCGGCCCAGCGCGCCGAAAGGTCGCCGTGCGGCGACGCGATGGTGATCGTCCCGAGGCTGGGCTTCGCCTTGTCGGAGAGGCGCGTGCGATAGGTGTCGAGGCGCCAGTTG
>JAFAED010000146.1 GCA_023424275.1 Pseudomonadota bacterium
CTCGACAACACCAAGGAACTCGGCACCCGCAACATCAAGATCGCGCTCCGCCGCCTGCGCAAGTTCGCACGCGAGGGCGCGGCCGACGAACTCGACATTCCGGGCACGATCGACGGCACCGCGCGGCAGGGCTGGCTCGACATCCAGATGCGCCCCGAACGGCGCAACGCGGTAAAACTGCTGCTCTTCCTCGACGTCGGCGGATCGATGGACCCGTTCATCAAGCTCTGCGAAGAATTGTTCAGCGCCGCGACGACCGAATTCAAGAATCTCGAATTCTTCTATTTCCACAACTGCCCGTACGAAGGCGTGTGGAAGGACAACAAGCGCCGCTGGTCCGAACGCCACCAGATGTGGGACATCCTCCACAAATATGGGCATGACTATAAGGTGATCTTCGTCGGCGACGCGTCGATGTCGGCCTATGAGATCACCCATCCGGGCGGCAGCGTCGAACATTTCAACGAGGAGTCCGGCGCGGTCTGGCTCCAGCGGATCACGCATGTCTATCCCGCCGCCGTGTGGCTGAATCCGGTGCCCGAGGCGCATTGGGGCTACACCCAGTCGGTCAAGCTGATCAAACAGCTGATGAACGACCGCATGTATCCGCTGACCCTCGCCGGGCTGGACGATGCGATGCGCGAGCTGACGCGAAAGCATTGACGCAGAATGCGCGGGGTGTAGGGGCGCGAAGATGATCGACCTCCCCCTCGTCACCATCCTGCTGCTGACCGGTTTCATCAACCTGATCGGCGCGCTCGCTTATGCCGCGCGCATCGCTGGCGTCCGCACGCGGCGCATCGCGATGTCGTTCGCGCTGTTCAACATCCTCGTGCTCTTTTCGCGCACGTCGAACAGCTTCCTTGGCCCCTTCCTCGCCAAGCGCATCGAGACGCGCATTCACGACGGCAGCGGCGCGTCGCTGTTCGTCGACATGCAACTCGTGCTCGCCGCGGCGAGCGTCGCGACGCTGATCGGCATATTGCTTGTGCCCACCGGCCAGCGCATGTTCGCCGCCGCAATCGGCTGGTACCAGAACAACCGATCGACCACGAAATTGGCGCTGAAGGCCGCCAGCCCGAGCGGCCTCAGGACATTGGGCCGGTCGCTGACCATCCCCAGCCTGTCGCACCTTAAAGGCTGGAAGATGCCGCAGGGTATCGGCTGGGGCGTATTGATCGCCAACTGCCTGGCGCAGTCGCTGCTGGCCGTCGGCGTCGTCGCCTCGCTCTATGCCGGCTATCTCGCGCCCGAATTCCGGGTCACCGCATCGCAGCTGTCGGCGCTGATAAACGGCTTTGCGACGATCCTGCTCTTCGCGTTCATCGACCCGCAATTGTCGGTGATGACCGACGACGCGGTCGAGGGAAAAGTCGACGAGGCTGATTTCCGCCGCGCGATCACCTTCATCTCGCTAAGCCGTCTCGCCGGCACGGTGCTCGCGCAGGCGCTGCTGCTGCCTGCCGCGGCGCTGATCGCCTACGTCGCCATTTATGTCTGACATGCCGCGCGGCCACAGCCGCTTCCATGCCGTCCGCGCGCGGCTGGAGGCGATGGCGGTCGAGCCGGGGCCGCGCGGCTGGTTCCTCGAATTTCTCGTCTTCGGATTCAAGCAGGGCTGGGCGTGCCTGTTCGGCGGGCTGATGCTCGCGCTGCTGCTCGGTACGCATCTCTTCTGGCCCGAGGGTGCACCGCTCCACCGTTATGACGCGATCACGATCGGCGCGGTGCTGATCCAGCTCGGCATGCTCGCCTTTCGGCTCGAGACGCCGAAGGAAGCGCTGGTCATCCTGATCTTTCACATCGTCGGCACGGTGATGGAGTTGTTCAAAACCGCCGCGGGGTCATGGCAATATCCCGAGGCCAGCCTGCTCCATATCGGTGCCGTCCCCCTCTTCTCGGGCTTCATGTACGCCGCGGTCGGCAGCTATATCGCGCGCGTATGGCGGATCTTCGACTTTCGCTACACGGACTATCCCCCCGCCTGGGCAAGTTACGCGCTGGCTGGGGCAATCTACGTCAATTTCTTCGCGCACCACTGGGTCTATGATATCCGGTGGCTGCTTTTCGCCGCGACCGCCCTGCTGTTCTGGCGCTGTCAGGTGTGGTTCCGTCCCTTGCACATCCACCGCCGCATGCCTTTGCTCGTCGGCTGGGGCCTCGTCGCGCTGTTCATCTGGTTCGCCGAGAATATCGGCACCTTCGCGCGGGCGTGGACCTATCCCAGCCAGGACGACGGCTGGCATATGGTTGGGTTTGAAAAGCTCGGCAGCTGGTACCTGCTGATGATCATCTCGTTCGTGCTCGTCAGCCTCGTCCAGCGGCCGAGGGTGCCGGACGCCACTGGATAACCGTCGCCCCCGCGAAGGCGGGGGCCGCAGTCGGCCTTCTTCAGCGTGGCTGCGCAAACCGCTGACGGCCCCCGCCTTCGCGGGGGCGACGGGTTAGCCGAACGGGTTGTCGATCGACGGCGGCGGTTCGCTGAACCATTTCGGGCCGCTGTCGGTCATGTAGAAACAATCCTCGAGCCTGATGCCGAATTCGCCGGGGATATAGATGCCGGGTTCGTTCGAGAAACACATGCCGGGCGCGAGCTGCGTCGTTTCGCCGCGCACGAGATTGACCGGCTCGTGCCCGTCGAGCCCGATGCCGTGCCCCGTGCGGTGCGAAGTGCCGGGCAGCTTGTAGCCGGGCCCCCAACCGAGGCTTTCATAATAGGCGCGGACCGCGTCATCGACCTTGCCCGCCGGCGTGCCGAGCTTTGCTGCGGCAAAAGCGACATCCTGTCCCTTGCGCATCTGGTCCCAGACCTGCCGCTGGCGCGCGGTCGGCTTGCCAAAGACGAAGGTGCGCGAAATATCCGATTGATAGCCCTGCACCGTCGTGCCGCAGTCCATCAGCACGACCTCGCCGTCACGCACCATTTGCGGCTTTCCTGTCCCGTGCGGATAGGCGCTCGCTTCGCCTAGCAGGATCAGTTCGAAACCGCCCTTTCCGCCGAGCGCGGCGGTCGCCGCGGCCATGATCGCGCCGACCTGGTCGCGGGTCATCCCGGCTTCGACCCGCGGAGCGGTGTGACGATAGGCGGCAAGGGTGATGTCGGACGCGATCTGCATCAGCGCGATTTCGGCGGGCGATTTATACATCCGGCACCCGCGCACCACCGGCGCGCCGTTGACGACGGTAATCCCCGGCATCGCTTTCTCGAGCCCGTCGACCGCGAAATAACGCACCGTTTCCTCGACGCCGATCCGCCCCTTCGTCAGCCCACGCTTGCCGAGCCAGTTTGCCACGGCGGCGAGCGGGTTCTCGTCCTCGTTCCAGGTCAGCACCTCAGCATCGACCGCCAGGCTTTCGCGTACCGACGGTTCTTCGAAGAAAGGCGTGACGACCGCAAACTCACCCTCGCGGGTCAGCACCGCCGCGGTCAGCCGCTCGCTCCGCGACCAGCGCACGCCGGTGAAATAGATAAGGCTCGATCCGGGCTCGATCAGCAGCGCGCCGATATCGTTCGCGCGCATCAATTCCTTTGCCTTGGCGATCCGCTCCATACGCTCGGCCTTGCCGATGGGGACCGCCTTCGCCGCGAGGTTGGGAAGAGCTGCGGTATCGGCGGCAAATGCGGACAGGGGCATGCTCGCCGCCAGTCCCGTCAGCGCCGCGGTGCCCAGAAATTGCCGTCGGTGCATCATCGTCCCTTCTTCAGTAGATCAGCAGATCGGCGATTTCTCCACGCCACGCCGCCTCGTCGGGCTGCGCCAGCGCATCGAGATCGCCCGCATCGGCGCCCGCGTCGTCGACCCACTCACGCAGACCCGGCCCCCCGTTGATCACGTCGATCGCGAGGACATCGTCGGTGTACTCATATTTGAAATCCTTGCCGCGCCAGATCGGATAGTCCGGATAGAGGCTGCGGATCGCCTTGAAGCCCAATGCCTGCACGCGCCACGGCTGGAATGCGCCATCGTCGTACCACGGTCCGTCGGCATGGATATGCACGCCGCTGTTTAGCTGGCCGACATGCTTGTGGAAGGTCGGCTGGAACCAGATGTCGCGCAGCTTGCACCCGCCGAGCCATTGCGGCGCGAGGCGCTGCATCTCGGCGATCACCGCCTTGGCATCGATATCGGGCGCGCCGAACAATTCGAGCGGGCGCGTCGTGCCCCTGCCCTCGCTGAGCGTCGCGCCTTCGACCATCACCGTTCCGGCATAGGCGCGCGCCATATTGACGTTGGCAGCGTTCGGGCTGGGGTTGATCCACACGCGCTCGGGGGGCCAGCCGAAGCCGGGCCCCTTGGGATCCCAGCCTTCCATGTCGATCACGCGATAATCGACGTCGAGGTTGAAGTGGCGGACGAACCAGTGCCCGATCTCGCCCATCGTGAGGCCATGGCGCATCACCATCGGCCCCGCGCCGACGAAGCTTTCCCAGCCGGGCAGCAGCCGTGTGCCTTCGACGGGGCGGCCCGCCGGATTGGGCCGGTCGAGCACCCACACCGCCTTGCCATGCTGCGCCGCGGCTTCGAGGATGTAGAGCAGGGTCGTCACATAGGTGTAGATGCGGCAACCAAGGTCCTGCAGGTCGACGAGCATCACGTCGAACGTGTGCATCGACTGGCCCGACGGGCGGCGCACCTCGCCATAAAGGCTGAACACCGGCATGCCATAGGTCGGATCGGTGAAGTCGGGCGACTCCATCATATTGTCCTGAAGGTCGCCGCGAACGCCATGCTGCGGCCCGAAAACCGCGGTGATGTCGAGGCCTGCGGCAACGAGCGCGTCGAGGCTGTGCGTCAGGTCGGCGGTGACCGAGGCGGGGTGCGCGAGGAGCGCGACGCGCTTTCCTTCGAGCGGTTTGCGAAGCGCCGGGTCGGCGAGCAGGCGGTCGATGCCGAAGTTCACTGTCATGCCGCGTCGGGTGCCCCAAGCGTGAGCGCAAAGCAATCGGGATGATGGAAGTCGGGCTTGCCCGGCGGGTGCGCGAGCGCCCAATAGCTTTTCGTGCCGTCGAGTTCCTCGATCACCGCCGACAGCGCGAGCTTGGCCCCATTGTCGGGGAAAATCCCGGGTTCGACGCGCAGCGCATAGCTTTGCTCGCCTTTTTCCGCTGCCATTTCCCACGGCGCGAGCTCGTCGGTGCGGAGCAGCGAGCGATAGTCGTCGAACTGGTAACAGGCCCAGCGGCCGTCGGGCGAATAGTTGAACTCGGTGTAATCGGGCTCGCCCTCTTCGGTCAGGAAGGCTTCGAAGCAGGTGCTTTCCCAAAGCCCGTCGGTCGCGCTGTCGGCGATGACGAGTTCGCCCTGCCCATCGGGCAGCACCAGCGCGCCGATCGCGCCGTCGACGATGAAGCGCAGGGCAAAGCCGTCGTCGAACGACAGGCTGATTTCGACCGCGACCGCGCGCACCGCCTTACCCGGTGTGTCGGGGTGACAGATCAGTTCCCTGCGCATGCTATCCAAATATCAAACCCCATGCTAAGCGCCCGCCCGCTATGACCAGTTACAAATCCGACCTGCTGCGCCTGCTCGACGAGCGAGGCTATATCCACCAGACGACCGATGCGGAAGGGCTCGATGCGCTCGCCGCGAAACAGGTCGTCCCGGGATATATCGGCTTCGACGCGACCGCACCCAGCCTGCACGTCGGCAGCCTCGTCCAGATCATGATGCTGCGCCGCCTGCAACAGACGGGGCACAAGCCCGTCGTGCTGATGGGCGGCGGAACGACGCGGATCGGCGACCCCACCGGGCGCGACGAGAGCCGCAAGATGCTGTCGGACGAGACGATCGCCGCGAACATCGCGTCGATCTTCAGCATCTTCCAGCAATTCCTCACCTTCGGCGATGGCGCGACCGATGCGGTGATGGTCGACAATCAGGACTGGCTCGGCAAGCTCGGCTATATCGAATTGCTGCAGGAAGTCGGCACGCATTTCACGATCAACCGCATGATGACCTTCGATTCGGTCAAGCTGCGGCTCGACCGCGAACAGCCGATGACCTTCCTCGAATTCAACTACATGATCCTGCAAGGTTACGACTTCCGCCATCTGTCGAAGGAGCGCGGCGTGCGGCTCCAGATGGGCGGATCGGACCAGTGGGGCAATATCGTCAACGGCATGGAGCTCGGCCGCCGCATGGACGGCGCCGATCTTTATGGGCTCACGACTCCGCTGCTGACCACCGCGGCGGGCGCAAAAATGGGCAAAACTGCCGCCGGCGCGGTCTGGCTTAATCCCGCACAACTGTCCCATTTTGACTATTGGCAATATTGGCGCAACTGTGACGACCGCGACGTCGGCAAGTTCCTGAAGCTGTTCACCGACCTGCCGCTGGACGAGATTGCGCGGCTTGAAGCGCTCGAAGGCGCGGAGATCAACGAGGCGAAGAAGATCCTCGCGAACGAAGCGACGGCGATGTGCCGCGGCGAAGCAGCCGCCCAAGCCGCCGCAGAGACCGCGACGCAAACCTTTGAAAAGGGGCAGATCGGCGGCGACCTTCCGCAAGCCGTCGCGCCTGCCGAGGGGATCAGCGTCATCGATGCGCTGCGCGAACTCGGCTTCGCCGCGTCGAACAAGGAAGCGCGCCGCAAGCTCGACGAGGGCGCGGTCAAGGTCGACGGCAGCGTCATTCGCGACCCGCACTATCTGATCCGGCCCGGCGAGATCCCCGTTCCGCTGAGCCTCGGATCAAAAAAACATGGTCTCGTGACCCGGTAACGCCCACAGACGCGTTTACCACTTCTTCAGCAATCGGATGGATCGTTCATGGCCAAATCAACAAGGTCCACGAATATGCGCAAGATTGACACGAGCAAGGCCCATTATGTCGGCCTCGACCAGCGGATCGCGCCGCGCAGTGACGTCTATTGCCGCCTGCCCTTCGTCATGCCCGACG
>JAFAED010000368.1 GCA_023424275.1 Pseudomonadota bacterium
TCCTAGACCCGCAGATGTTGACCCAGACCAGACCGTCAACAGGGTAAGTGAAATCAGGAGACCAGTCATGAAGTTCATCAAGAAATTCGTCCGCGACACCAAGGCCGCGACCGCCATCGAATACGGCCTGATCGCCGCTCTGATCGCCGTCGCCGGCATCACCGCGATGGGCGCCGTTGGCGACAGCGTCGAAAACACCTTCAAAAAGGTCGATAACGGCCTGAAGAACTCGTAATCGAGTTTGATCGCCGGTTCCGCCGGCGAACCGAAAAAGGAAGGGGCGGTGGAAACACCGCCCCTTTTTTTCGCCCGGATTACCGGCTGGCGTAAACGACGATCTTGACCCGCTGCCCCGGGGTCAGCCGGCTCGATGCGGTCAGGCGGTTGAGCACCTGGAAGCGCTCGGCCTGGTAATTGCTATACGCCATGCGCCGCGCGAGACTCGCCATGGTGTCGCCGCGCCCCACGGTCACGACATCGATCCGCCGGGGCTTGATCGCCGCAGCTTCGGCAGCGCTCAATCGCCGGACGCTGTTGAACATCGAATTGAAGACGCCGCCGCCACCCGCTTTGGTCAGCGTGACGAAATGAAAGGCGCTGCTGCGCGAAAATTCATAGGCAAAGACAGTGACATCGACCTGTCCCGACTGACTATTCACGCGCGCAGTCGAATAGGAGGCGGGAATACCGCCGACCGTCGTACGCTGGATTGCGCCGGGGCTGATCGCGGTATTGCCTGCCACAGCCTTGAACGCTGCGGCGATATAGGCGTTCATATCGCCATTATAGGCGGCGGTCGAAAATTGCGCCTGTCCGCCATTGCCGCTGATCGAAACGGCATCGGACCCATTCTGCATCCCATAACCGTTCGGCACCGCGAATTTGAGCCGCAGGTCGGGGTGCAGGAATTCATTGCCCTCGACCACGCCCTGCGCCGGATCGTCGCCATAAAGGATATTATCGACTGAGACGAGGAAGGCATCGGCGTTGCGGTTCCCTCCACTTCCGCCAACACGGCTCGCCAGCGTCTGCGCATTGCGGACGCGCGACGCAGGATCGGGGTGGGTGCTCGCCCATTCGGGCAGCGCCCGCGCATCGCCGCCGGCCAGCCGCGCATCGAGGCTGGTCTGCGCCGCGAGGCTGGCGAGCATCGTCGACAGCGCGAGCGGATCATAACCCGCGCTGCGCAAATATTGGACGCCGAGCTGGTCGGCCTGCAATTCCTGACTGCGCGAAAAGCCGAGCGTCGCGAGCTGCGCGATGCGCATCGAATTATTCTGGAGCAGCCCACCCAGGCCGCCGAGCAGCCCGCCATTGTCGCCGATCGCGCCACCCAGCACCGCGCCGAGCACCCCGAGAATCTGGTTCGTGGTCGCGCGCGACTGGCGCTTCTTGCTGTGCTGCGCCGCGACATGGCCGACCTCGTGCCCCAGCACGCCGGCAAGCTCGGCTTCGTCGTTCATGAGCGCCATCAGCTGGCGCGTGACATAGACATAGCCGCCGGGGATCGCGAAGGCGTTGTTCACCGGCGAATTGAGCAGGGTGACGGTAAAGTCGCTCGGAGAGCGCGAGAGGCCCGACTGGACCGCGATATTTTGCCCGATGCGATTCACATAGGACGCCTGCGGCCCGCTATAGGCGCCGCCGAATTCGGCCATCAACTGCGGATGCGCATCGGTGCCCTGCTTGCGCTCGGCGGCCGAGATGCTCGTTGCG
Source organism: Pseudomonadota bacterium (assembly GCA_023424275.1). Lineage (GTDB taxonomy): Bacteria > Pseudomonadota > Alphaproteobacteria > Sphingomonadales > Sphingomonadaceae > Sphingopyxis. Next base: position 1,717 of record JAFAED010000368.1, read on the forward strand.
GTCTTGATTGCCTTCAGCTGTGCATCGGCCGCACCGGCGAAGGCAACGCCGCCCATTGCCAGCACCGCTGCCAGCCCTTTTCCGTTCTTCCAGCTCATCGAAATGCCTCCCACTCAGCACTTGTGTCAGGGATATTCCCATCATGCGACAAGACAAGCCGCGAATGCACCGCGGCTGCCATTTCGAAAAGTGGAACGCCAGGACCCGTGATCGGGTTCCGGCACCCGGACCGCTTAAGCCCGTCCCATGGCGAGGAATTTTTCCTCGCGCGCAGCCAGCAACGTGTCGCGCGGCAGGCCCGACAAAGCGGCCAGTTCCTGCTCGATAGCATCGCCCAGCGCGGCAATCGCGACTTCGGGTGCACGGTGCGCGCCCCCGACGGGTTCGGCGACGATCCGGTCGATGACTTTAAGGCCGAGCAGGTCCTGCGCCGACATTTTCATCGCCGCCGCCGCATCGGCGGCCTTGTCCGATGTGCGCCACAGGATCGACGCACAGCCCTCGGGCGAAATCACCGAATAGACGGCATGTTCGAACATCAGGACGCGGTTCGCGGCTGCCAGCGCGATCGCGCCGCCCGAACCGCCTTCGCCGACGACTGCGGCGACCATCGGCACGCCGAGCGCGAGGCATTGTTCGGTCGAACGCGCGATCGCCTCCGCCTGTCCGCGTTCCTCGGCCTGGATGCCCGGAAAGGCGCCCGACGTATCGACGAGCGTCACGACGGGCAGGCCAAAGCGATCGGCAAGCTGCATCAGGCGGATCGCCTTGCGATAACCCTCGGGCTTCGCCATCCCGAAATTATGCTTCATTCGCGACGGGATATCGTCGCCCTTTTCATGCCCGATCACCATCACGCGGCGGCCACGAAAATGCGCAAGCCCGCCGAGGATCGCCTGATCGTCGGCAAAATTGCGGTCGCCGGCCAGCGGCATCCAGTCGTCGAAAAGGCCCGCGACATAATGTTTGAAATGCGGTCGGTCGGGGTGGCGCGCGACCTGCGTCTTTTGCCAAGGGGTCAGCTTGGAATAGATTTCGCGGAGCAGTTTCGAGGATTTGTCCTCGAGCCGTGCGATGTCGTTGTCGATATTGAGCGTG
>JAFAED010000386.1 GCA_023424275.1 Pseudomonadota bacterium
GGGGTCGGCGGCGGCGGCGAATATCAGACGCAGACCGGGTTCGGCTGGACAAATGGCGTCACCGCCGATTTTATCGACAGCTATAAACTGTCACCCCCGACAGGCTGATCGCGCTACGCCGCGAAAGGAGAGACGATGCTGCCCGGTTTGATGCAGGATGCCCCCCTGCAAATCAGCGCGATCCTGACCCACGCCGCCCGCGCGCATGGCGAACGCGAGATCGTTTCGAAACTCCCGGGCGAACCGCTGTGGCGCTACGACTGGGCGGGCTGCGAGCAGCGCTCGCGGCAAGCCGCGCAGATGCTCGGTACGCTGGGGATCACCAGCGGTGACCGCGTCTCGTCGCTCGCATGGAACACGCACCGCCACCTCGAACTCTTCTACGCCGTCCCCGGCATCGGCGCGGTGCTGCATACCGCGAACCCGCGCCTCAGCGACGAACAGATCGCCTTCACGATCAACCATGCCGGCAGCCGCATCCTCTTTTTCGAGGCAAATCTGGCCGATCTCGTCGCTCGGCTGAAGCCGCTGCTGCCCGCGATCGAACATTATGTGCTGCTCGCTGCACCCTATGAGGAACTGATCGCCGCCGAGGATGGTGCGTTCGACTGGCCGCGCTTCGACGAACATGCCGCCGCCTTCCTCTGCTATACCTCGGGAACGACCGGCGACCCCAAGGGCGTGCTCTACAGCCACCGTTCGATCGTGCTGCACGGCATGGCGGCGGGCCTCAGCAGCGCCTTCGGCTTCAGCGCGTTCGACACGATCATGCCCTGTTCGTCGATGTATCATGCGACCGCCTGGGGCCTGCCCTTCACCGCCGCGATCAACGGCTGCAAGCTAGTCCTCCCCTGCGACAAGATGGACGGCGCGAGCCTTGCCGAACTGATCCTCGATGAAGGCGTGACCTTCTCAGGCGGCGTCCCGACGATCTGGACGATGTATCTCGCGCATCTCGAAACGAGCGGCAAAGGCGTCGGCGACCTCAAGCGCCTCGTCATCGGCGGATCGGCCGTCCCGCGCGCGATGGCGGAGACCTTCCGCGAACGCTATGGCGTCACCGTGCTCCAGATCTGGGGCATGACCGAAACCAATCCGCTGGGCGTGATCGCGACGCCGACCCCGCTGCTGATGGCCGAGGGCGAAGACTATGCGACCGAGACGATCCTGACGCGGCAGGGCCGGATGCAGTTCGGGATCGAGCTGCGCATCGTCGACGACGAAGACACGCCGCTGGCATGGGATGGCGAACAGGCGGGCAAATTGCAGGTGCGCGGACCGTGGGTGGTCGACCGCTATTACCCCGATCTGCCCGCCGCCAATGCCGACGGCTGGTTCGACACCGGCGACATCGGCACGATCGATCGCTTCGGCTTCCTGCGCCTGACCGACCGCGCCAAGGATGTCATCAAGTCGGGCGGCGAATGGATCAGCTCGATCGACCTCGAAAATGCCGCCGTCGGGGTTGCCGGCGTCCGCATCGCCGCGGTGATCGGCGTCCATCATCCGAAATGGGAAGAACGCCCCCTCCTCATCATCGAGGCGCATGAGGGCGAGACGGTCGCGGCCGACGCGATCCGCGCGCATCTCGAAACGCGCGTCGTGCGGTGGTGGATGCCCGACGACATCCTCTTCGACACCGTGCCGCTCACCGCGACGGGCAAGATCGACAAAAAGGCGCTGCGCGACCGCTACCGCGATCATCTCGCAAACGGCTGATTGCGACCGATTTTCGGCCGCAGATCCTCCCTGTCGCGAAGCGATGGGGAGGTGGCAGCGCGGAGCGCTGACGGAGGGGCTAATGGCGCGACGTGGCAGCCCCTCCACCACCGCTTCGCGGCGGTCCCCCTCCCCACGGCTACGCCGCAGGGAGGATCTTATCGACCGCTTCCCACCCCAAAACGGACGCTCTCGCGCCGCGCCCGAAAGCTCACGCCGCACGCCACCGGCTGTGCACCATGATCGCGGTGAGCGCCGCGGGGGTCACCCCGTCGATCCGCGCGGCCTGCCCCAGCGTCTCGGGGCGCGCCTTCGTCAGCCGCTCGACCATCTCGCGCGACAGGCCGCCGATGGCACCATAATCGAGCGCGGCGTCGAGCAGGATCGCCTCATTCGCCGCGAGCGCGCGGAGTTCGGCATCCTGTCGTGCGATATAGGGCGCATAATGCGCGTCTTCGGCAATCTCCGACAGGATCGCTCGATCGATCCTATCCAGCTCGGGCGCAAGCACGGCAAGCCGCGCCATCGACATGTCGGGAAAACGCAGCAGATCGATCCGCTTGCGCCCAATCCCGTCGCCCGGCAACGCCAGCCCGATCGCCCCATAATCGGCGGTCGTCACCGCCACTTCGAGCAAGGCTTCCGCCTCTTCCCGCTCAGTCTGCCGCGCCGCAAACTTCGCCGCCGTATCCGCACTGACCAGTCCGAGCGCGATGCCCCTCGGCGTCAACCGCGTTGCGGCATTGTCGGCGCGCAGCCGCAATCGGTATTCGGCGCGCGCGGTCAGCATCCGATAGGGCTCGGTCACGCCCTGCAACACCAGGTCGTCGACCATCACACCGATATAGGATTCGCTGCGATCGAGGATCATCGGGTCGCGGCCTTGCGCCGCAAGCGCGGCATTCGCGCCCGCGATCAGGCCTTGCGCGGCGGCTTCTTCATATCCGGTCGTGCCGTTGATTTGCCCGGCGCACCAGACGCCCGGCATCGCCCGGATCTGCAACGTTCGGTCCAGCGCGCGCGGATCGATATGATCATATTCGACCGCATAGCCCGGAACGACCATCTCGACCGTTTCGAGACCCTCCATCGTGCGCAGCATCGCAAGCTGCACGTCGGCAGGAAGCGAGGTCGATATTCCGTT
>JAFAED010000397.1 GCA_023424275.1 Pseudomonadota bacterium
CTCTCTCTCCGTCATCCCGGGCTTGACCCGGGATCCGCCTTTTCCTTCAAGACAGGCAGGCCCCGGATCAAGTCCGGGGTGACGATGCAGGATAGGTCAGCTCCCGGTCGTTTGCAGACTGGCAGCGCGAAGCGCTGACGGAGGGGCAATGGCGTGAGATTGCGGCCCCTCCACCACTCATCTGCGATGAGCGGTCCCCCTCCCCACGGCTACGCCGCAGGGAGGATCTTATCGACAGCTTCCCAACCCCAAAACCGACGCGCCGCCTACCCCTTCGCGTCCATCCGCGCGCACAATTCATCGACCTTCGCCGCCAGGTCGGCGATCCGCATCTGGTCGAGCTTTTCGTGCAGCCGCATGATCTCCAACTCCGCGCGCAGGTTGATCTCATAATCGACGCTGGCGGTCAGCCGGTCTTTCGCCGCCTGCCGGTTCTGGCTCATCATGATGATCGGCGCCTGCACTGCGGCGAGCGTCGAGAGCATCAGGTTCAGGAAGATGAAGGGATAGGGATCGAAGGCTAGCCCGAAGCGCTGGAGCACTTCCGAATTGAGCAGCATCCACCCCAGCAGGACCAGCGTAAAAACGATGATGAAGCCCCACGATCCGCCGACCGCTGCAACCTTGTCGGCCAGCCGGTCGCCATAGCTCGCCTGCGCATCCTCGATATCGGCGGCATCGCGGCTGCTCGGTGCGCGGGCGGCGATCGCCTCGACCACGCGCCTTTCTTCAACGTCGAGTTGGTCGAACGCCCGGCCCAGCAAACGCAATGACAAGTCGTTGAGATGCGTGACCGCGTTCATTCACTTCCTATCCGATCCAGCGCCAGATTCCGGCGACCATATAACCTAGCGCGCCATGCGCCCAGGTCGCGACAATCCAAAGCACTATTCCGCCCAGCAGGGCATGCGGGCGCGGAATCGTGTCTCTCCATGGCGCCGCGCCGCCGATCTGACGCGCATAGGGCAGGAAGCTCGTCCGCGCCGCCCAGCCGCGCCACGCATCGCCCATCAGCCGTGCCTTCTTCGCATCCTGCCCCGCCGATCCGACGAGCGCGAGAAAGGCGATGATCGCGGACAGCATGATCTGCCCCGGTGTCGGCATCACCAGCGCATGGGCAAGCGCCCATAGCGCGAAACCCCACATCATCGGGTGCCGCGTGATCGCGAACACCCCGCGCGGGGCAGCCGCGGCCGCCTTGGCGGCGCCCGGCGCGGGCATCGCCGGATTGCCGATCAGCGAACCCATGAAGAAGATGCTCGCGAACAGCACGATCAGCGACGCGAGCGCCCACAGCGGATCGTCGACCACCCAGAGCGGCGCCTCGGCGGGCATGCCGCGCCATGCCTGTATCAGCATGATGAAGGTCGCGATCGCGACGATCGAATAGACGATCTGGAACCCCCGCTCGCCCAGCCGTTCCGCGAGCCCGTCGCGCAAGGGATGCGACAGCGCGAGATGCGAGCCGACGAACAGCACGCCGGTGACGATCAAAAGCGACATGGGCTGCATGGCCGATCCCTCCCTGCCGTCGGCGGCCCCGCCGATGGCGGGCGACTCGCGGGCTTATGCCGGCACCATCTTCCACAAAGATAACAGTGTCAACATAGTGCGCGCGAGCAAGGCAGGCGCTACCGCGCCCGCCTTGTTCCTATCGGTCGTATGCCTTGGGCAGCGCCCCTTCCGCCGGCGTCCGATACCGGTCGCGCAGGCGATCCTGCCGGGTCGTCAGCGACTGCGCCTTGCCGTCGATCCAGATCGCGGTCGGACGGCTGCCAAGTTCGAGCGGATCATTGTCCCAGATCACGACGTCGCCGGCGCGCCCCGGGCGCAGCGAGCCGATGCTCGCCTCCATGCCCACTGCGCGCGCGGGTACGCTGCTGATCGACGCGAACGCCTGATCCCAGGTCAGCCCGCTCGCTCCCGGCACGCGCGCCAGCCCGACAAGATTGCCGGCATATTGCGTGGCATAACCCATTTTATGGGCGTCATCGTCGTCGAATACGCCGACCGAAACATCGACCCCCGCCGCCTTGAGACGCCCGGCGTTCGACTGGGTCGCGCCCAATTGTTCGAAACTCGACGGCAGGTCGGACAGCGGCGAGACGAGGACGGGCACCCTGGCGGCCGCGATCTCGCGCGCGACGAGCCAACCTTCGGTCACCCCGACAAGGACGAGCTTCAGCGCCGGGAACTCCTGCCGCAGCTTCAGCACATTGACGATGTCGGCGGCGCGGTCGACACGGACGAACAGCGGCGTCGTGCCGTCGATCACGCGAACCAGCGCGTCGGCATCGGCGCGCTGGATCATCGCGTCATTGCCCCATTCGGCGAGCGTCGCGGGATTGCGCGCATAGCTGCGCGCCGCCAGCAATTGCTCGCGGAACAACAGGAAGGTCGCGGCGCGGCTGCCACCGGCCTTCGCCGAACCCGCCTCGCCGAACGCGACATATTGCAGCGCGCGCGGCTTCGTCACCATGTCCATATCGTCGGCCAGGTCGACGACCGCGCCCTGCCCGGCAAACAGATTGCTGCTGCTATCGGGCGCGACGATCGCGCGCGTGATGCCCGAAGCCCGATTCACCGCGACGGGCGAGCCCATCGGGTTCAGCGCCGGTGCGATATCGAGCCCGGCCGAAAAGCGCGTGCGCGTCGCCGACCGGTCGTTAGTGCCGCCCACTGCATCGACCTCGGTCAGCCCGACGCGGCTGAATGCCGCGACAAGGCCCGGGGTCACATATTTGCCCTGCGCGTCGACGCGCTCGATGCCTGCGGGCACGGCAACGCCAGCCCCCGCCGCGACGACCTTGCCGCCGCGCACGACGACGGTGCCGCCCTCGACCGGCGCGCTGCCATCGCCGATGACGAGCTTCGCATTGACGATCGCGACGTCCTGCGCCGCGGCCGGGGCCGCGATGATCGCGGCAGCGGAGAGAAGAAGCGCGCGGATCATTTCACGTCTCCTTCGCCCGGCTGGCCCAGTTCGAAATCGCTCACGGGTCGCCGTTTCGGATCGTTCGCATCGAACATCAGCGCACCGTCGATCCACACTTTTTCTGGCCGCGTATACGCACTGAACGGGTTGCCGTTCCACAGCACGACGTCGGCCATCTTGCCCGGTTTCAGGCTGCCCGTCCGGTCGGCGATGCCCAGCGCCTTCGCCGGGTTATACGACAGCCAGGTCCACGCCTGTTCGTCGCTGACGTCGATGCCGATCCGGCGTCCGGCAGCACGCGCCTTCGCAGCTTCCTGATTGAGCCGCTGGATCTGGTTCGAATCATCCGAATGGACGATCGTGCACGCACCGGCCTTGTAAACCAGCGGGATATTCTCGTTGATGCCGTCATAGGCTTCCATCTTGAAGCCCCACCAGTCGGCCCACATCGCCGAACAAATGCCTTCCTTCGCAAGAAGGTCTGCGATCTTGTAGCTTTCGACCGCATGGTGGAAGGTCGACACCTTATAGCCGAACTCCTTCGACATATCGATGACGAGCGCCATTTCGTCGGCGCGGTAGCAATGATTGTGGACGAGGATTTCGCCCGCCAGCACGCCCGCGAGCGTTTCCATCGCAAGGTCGCGGTCGACGGCTTTCCCGTCGTCCATCTTCTTCTTGTACGCGGCCGCCTTTTGCCACGTCGCGCGGTTGACCGCAAAATTGCCCATGCGCGTCGAGGGCATCCGCCCCTTGCCGCCATAGACGCGCTTCGGATTCTCGCCGCAGGCCATTTTGAGGCCATAAGGCGCGCCGGGGAATTTCATCCCCTGCACCGTGCGCGAGGGCACATTCTTGAGCGTGATTGAGCGCCCGCCCATCAGGTTCGCGCTGCCCGGCAGGATCTGGAGTGCGGTCACGCCGCCGTTGGCAAGCGCGCGGCTGAACCCCGGGTCCTGCGGCCAGACGCTATGTTCGGACCAGACTTCGGGCGTCGTCGGCGACGTCGCCTCATTGCCGTCCGAATGCGCCTCGACGCTGGGCGAGGGATAGTCGCCAAGGTGGCTGTGGATGTCGATGACACCGGGGGTGAGGAACTTGCCCGTGCCGTCGATGACGTCGGCGTCGGTGGGCAATTCCATGTCGGGGCCGCCAATGCGATCGACCTTGCCGCTCGTCATCACGATCGAACCATTGTCGATCCGCCCGCCCTCGCCGTCGAAGATGGTGACACCCTTCACCACCGTCAGCCGGGTCGGATATCCCTTATAGGTCGAGGGATAGGGGTCCTTGTTGAACTTGACCGGTTTCGCGGCCGGAGCGGCGGGCTCATCGCCCGCCGACTTCGCCTCGGTCCCCGTCGCCGCGCAACCCGCGAACGCCAGCGACACCGCAGCCAGAAGGCTGCCCTTCACGCCCCCGATCATCGATTACGCCCCCTTGGTTTCAGGGTGAACGCCGGCGGCTTGCGCCTCTCCGATCTCATTTTGACCGGCGAGATCCTCGGCATCGCGCAGCGTGTCGAGGTGCATCAGCTTCTTGATCAGCGGCGACACGACGATGACGAGCACGCCAAAGCCGATCGCCCACAGGCCGATCGTCTGATAGACGTCGAGCACCAGCGCCTTGCCCGCACCTTCGCCGCTCGCCTTCTCGGAACCCGTCGCCGACGCGATCAGGCCAGCGGTAAAATTGCCGGTCGCCGATGCGAAGAACCAGGTCCCCATGATCAGGCTCGCCATATGCGCCGGCGCCAGCCGGTTCATCGCGCTGAGTCCGACGGGCGACAGGCAAAGCTCGCCCATCGTGTGGAGCAGGTAGATCAGGAAGATGAAGAGAACCGGCGTGGCATTGTCCATGCCCACCGCTTCTGCACCCCATTTCAGGACGAAGAAGCCAAGGCCGAGCTGGAGCATCGCAAGGCCGAATTTCACCGGCGCCGACGGCTCCATGTTGCGGCGGCCGAGCCAGGTCCACAGACCCGCGAAGAGCGGGGCGAGCAGGACGATATAGATGGCGTTGACCGACTGGAAGACCGACGCCGGCACGCCGCCGCGGTCGACATAACGGTCGGTGAAGAGGTTGAGCGACGAACCCGCCTGTTCGAACAAGGCCCAGAACAGGATCGAGCCCATGATCAGGAACATCGCGGCAAAGATGCGGTCGCGGTCCTCGGCCGGCAGCTTGATCACCGCCGTGCCGATCACATAGGCGATCAGGATCGCACCCGCGACGCCCAGCAGCGTGCCCACCAGCGCCTGGTTCTGCACCAGCCACCAGCAGACGCCGACGGCGACCAGGCCGACCAGGTACAGCACCCATTCGAACTTCAGGCCGAACTTCTTCTCGTCGAGCAGCGCCGGATTTTCGGGTTCGCCGCGGCCGAGCAGCAGCGGCTTGAACACGACGAAAACGATCAGGCCGGCAAGCATGCCGAAGCCCGCAGCACCGAAACCATAGGCCCAGCCATAGACTTCGCCCAGATAGCCGCAGAGCAGCGAACCGAGCGCCGCACCAAGGTTAATCCCCATATAGAAGATGGTGTAGGCGCCATCGCGGCGCACGTCGGTGCGCGGATAGAGCTGGCCGACGATCACCGAGATATTGGCTTTCAGGAAGCCCGAACCGACGATGATGAAGGCGAGCGCGAGCCAGAAGATGTTGAGGCTGGCGGCATCCTGTCCGCCGGAGCCCTCGAATCCCATAAGGAAATGGCCGAAGGTCAGCAATATGGCGCCGTAAAGCACCGCTTTTCGCTGCCCCAGCCATCGGTCGGCCAGATAGCCGCCGAGCACCGGGGTGATATAGACGAGTGCGGTATAGGCACCATAGATGACGCCCGATTCCCCGTCCGAGAACAGCCAGTGCTTGGTCAGGTAGAAAATCAGGAGGGCGCGCATTCCGTAATAGGAAAAACGCTCCCACATTTCGGCGAAAAACAGGACGAACAGGCCCTTCGGGTGGCCGAGAAACGTCCCGGCGGCATCCCCGTGCTGGGCATAGGCTTTGGTCATGGCGACCCTTCCCTAGGATATGGTTGTTGGCCCTCAAAATGGGGCGGATCGCCGCAACCTAGCGATAAAATTGCGTATGGGAAGAATCTAATTGCGCCTGAAACCGTTTCCGCCGGGCCAAAAACTGTTGCGAACGGTTCGCAACACTTGCGCACCGCCACAGGAAACGCCACATGGCGCACCATGTTCAACGACACCTCCTCGCTCCTCGCCCACCTCGCCACCCGCCGTTCGGGCAAGGCTCGCGACATGATCGCGCCGGGGCCCGACGCCGCGCAACTGCACGCCATCGTCGCG
>JAFAED010000400.1 GCA_023424275.1 Pseudomonadota bacterium
TACACGGGCGGAAATCCGGACGCGGCGGAAAGCTTCCGCTGCGATGAGGCCGCCGGGCGCTGACGGGTGGCACGCGGATCTAGCGCGCAATCTCCATCGCGCGATCCTTGGATTGCCAGGCCCGGTCGATATGCGCGCGCAGGAAGGCGGCGGCTTCGGCTTTTTTCCCTGCTGCGAGCAGGTCGAGCAGCGCGATATGCTCCTCGCACTGGTCCTTCAGCCGTCCGCGGCCGCCGCCGACGCGATATTCCATCAACCGTCGCAACCGGTTGATCCGGCGCAGCGCGTCGAGGAAAAAGCCGTTGTTCGACCAGGACACGATCGTTTCGTGGAAGGTCGCGTTGATTTCGAACAGGCGCGCGCGCGGCAGGGTGAACATCGCGCCGTCGAGCAATGCCTGCTGCTCGGCGCGCGCCGCGCGCAGCATATCGGGGTCGACCGCAAACGCCGGCTGCAGGATCGCCTGCGATTCGATCACCGCCCGGAACTGATAGGCGCGGGCATAGGCTTCGCCCGTGTTCAGCGTCGACCCGAACAGCCAGCCGTGTCCCGGCAGGCGTTCCACCCACCCCTCCTCGGCGATCTGGCCGAGCAGAAGCTGGAGCCGGCTGCGGCCGACGCCATAGCGCCGCATGAGTTCATTCTCGCTGACCCGGTCGGGCAGCGCACCCGACAATCGGTCCTCTGCGATCTGGAAATAGAGCCGCTCTTCTTCCTCTCCGGCCGACGGAATGGCCGCCGCGGGCGGCAGGCGACCGTCCGTGTCGGCGACGAAATAGCCGCGACGCGGCTCGCTGTAGACGATCCCCGCCTCGCCCAGCTCCTTCAGCGCGGCATTTACCGGCGCGCGCGAGACGCGAAGCATGTCGGCAAGCTGCTGCGCCTTGAGGTGGTGGCCCGCGGGCAATCCCCGCTCGCGAATATGCCCGGCGATGGCATGCGCGACCTGGGTGGTCAGTTTTTCCCGCATGAATCCCCGAAACCTCTTCGTCCCGCCGAACTGCGGCGTTCGCCGTCGCGCGACGATATCGAAGTGCCCGGCCGGGAGCAACCAGGGGCGGGGTGAGCGCATGGCGCCATTGTTCGATAGCGTTCCCATATGATAGCATGCGCCCGAGAATCCGAAAATTCTTGGCCGACGCGGCGACAAAAGCCACGCGGCATCGACTGCCTGATCTTTCCTGCGGGCGACGCGCCTGCCGGCAACCAGTAAGAAATCGGAGGCCCAAGTGCAGACACCCGGAGACTTTGACCTGTCGCGGCGCGGCGTGCTCGCCGGTGGGGCGGCATCGGTCGCAGCGGCGACGATCGGACCGATCGGGCCCGCCGGCGCCGCCCCGGCCCCGGCCGTACCGCCCACCGCCAAGATACGGTTCGACGTGAACGGCGCGCCGCACGAGCTGGAACTCGACACGCGGACGTCGCTGCTCGACGCGCTGCGCGAGCATCTGCACCTGACGGGGACCAAAAAGGGATGCGACCATGGTCAGTGCGGGGCCTGTACGGTCATCGTCGGCGGCCGGCGCATCAACAGCTGCCTGACGCTCGCGGTGATGCACGAGGGCGATACGATCACGACGATCGAAGGACTCGGCACGCCCGACAAGATGCACGCGATGCAGGCGGCCTTCGTCGAGCATGACGGTTATCAATGCGGCTATTGCACGCCCGGCCAGATCTGTTCGGCGGTCGCCGTGCTCGACGAAATCAGGGCCGGTGTGCCGAGCCATGTGACCGCCGATCTGGACGCAGCGCCAAAGATTAGTGCACCCGAACTGCGCGAGCGGATGAGCGGCAATATCTGCCGCTGCGGCGCCTATTCGAACATCATCGATGCGATCACCGATGTGGCGGGAGTGAAGGCATGAAAAGCTTCACCTATGAGCGCGTCGACACCCCGGCGGCGGCGACCGCGGCCTTCGCCCGGGCGCCCGGCGCGCGCTTCATCGCGGGCGGCACCAACCTGCTCGACCTGATGAAGCTCGAGATCGAAACGCCCTCACATCTGATCGACGTCAGCCGGCTCGCCCTCGACAAGATCGAGGCAACACCGGGGGGCGGGCTGCGAATCGGCGCGATGGTGCGCAACACCGACCTTGCAAGCGACGCGCGCGTGCGACGCGACTATGGCCTGCTGACCCGTGCGCTGGTCGCAGGCGCCTCGGGCCAGCTGCGGAACAAGGCAACGACCGCCGGCAATCTGTTGCAGCGCACGCGCTGCCCCTATTTTTACGACACCAACCAGCCGTGCAACAAGCGCAAGGCCGGCAGCGGTTGCGCCGCGATCGGCGGCTTCAATCGGCTGCACGCCGTCGTCGGGGCCAGCGAGGCGTGTATCGCCACGCACCCGAGCGACATGGCGGTCGCGATGCGCGCGCTCGACGCCGCGGTCGAGACGGTCGATGTGGCGGGCAAGGTCCGCGCGATCGCGCTCGCCGATTTCTATCGCGCGCCGGGGACGACCCCGCATCTGGAAACCATATTGGCGCCGGGCGAGTTGATCACCGCGGTCACTTTGCCGAAACCCGTCGGCGGCACGCATATCTATCACAAGGTGCGCGATCGGGCCTCCTACGCTTTTGCGCTGATCTCGGTCGGTGCCATCGTGCAAAAGGACGGCACCGGGCGCGTTGCGATCGGGGGTGTCGGTTACAAGCCCTGGCGCGTCGAAGCAGCCGAGGCCGAGCTGCCACGCGGCGCGAAGGCGGTCACCGCCAAGCTGCTCGCCGGCGCCAAAACCACCCATGAAAATGCCTATAAGCTGCCGCTGGTCGAGCGCACGCTCGCCGGGGTTCTGGCACAAGCGAAGGGTTGAGCCATGAAGTTCGACACGCCCGCCACCACCAACCCGATCGACCAGATGAAGGTCGTCGGCAAACCCACCAGCCGCATCGAAGGCCCGCTCAAGACGACGGGCACCGCGCCCTATGCCTATGAACGCCACGATGTCGCGGCCAACCAGGCCTATGGCTATGTCGTCGGATCGGCGATCGCCAAGGGACGGATCGCGTCGATCGACCTCGACGACGCCCGGGCCGCGCCCGGCGTCATCGCGATCGTCACCGCCGACAATGCGGGCAAGCTGACAAAAGGCGACTTCAACACCGCCAAGCTGCTCGGCGGTCCCACGATCGATCATTATCATCAGGCAATCGCGCTCGTCGTCGCCGACAGTTTCGAGCGCGCGCGCGCCGCGGCGTCGCTCGTCCGCGTCGAATATGCACGCGAAAAGGGTGCCTATGATCTCGCTGCCGCAATCGACACGGCCATCAAACCGCCCGCATCCTTCGGCACCGAGCCCGATAGCGCGGTCGGCGATTTTGCAGCGGCGTTTGCCGCCGCGCCGGTGCAAATCGATGCACACTATACCACCCCCGACCACAGCCATGCGATGATGGAACCCCATGCCTTGATCGCGGCATGGGAGGGCGACAAGCTGACGGTCTGGACGTCGAACCAGATGATCGCCTGGTCGGCCGGCGACATGGCGAAGACGCTGGGCATTCCAAAGGAAAATGTCCGCATCGATTCGCCCTATATCGGTGGCGGGTTCGGCGGAAAATTGTTCAATCGTGCCGACGCGCTGCTGGCCGCACTAGGCGCGCGGGCGGCAAGGCGGCCGGTCAAGGTCGCGTTGCCCCGGCCGCTGATGATCAACAATACGACGCACCGCCCGGCGACGATCCAGCGCATCCGGCTGGGTGCGACCGCCGACGGCAAGCTGACCGCGGTGGGGCATGAAAGCTGGTCGGGCGACCTGCCCGGCGGCGGTCCCGAAACCGCGGTGGCGCAGACGCGCCTGCTCTATGCCGGCGACAATCGCATGACCGCGATGCGCCTTGCCGTACTCGACCTGCCCGAAGGCAATGCGATGCGCGCGCCGGGCGAGGCCCCGGGATTGATGGCGCTCGAAATCGCCGTCGACGAAATGGCAGAAAAGCTGGGAATCGACCCCGTCGCCTTCCGCGTGCTCAACGACACGCAGGTCGATCCCGAAAAGCCGGACCGTCCCTTTTCGCAGCGCCAGCTCAACAAATGTCTCGAGACCGGCGCCAAGACGTTCGGCTGGAGCAAGCGCGCCAAGCCCGGCGCGACGCGCGACGGACGCTGGCTGGTCGGCATGGGTGTCGCGGCGGCGTTCCGCAACAACCTCAACGGCCCATCGGCGGCGCGCGTGCGCCTGAGCCCGTCGGGGATGGTCACGGTCGAAACCGACATGACCGACATCGGCACCGGCACCTATACGATCATCGCGCAGACCGCCGCCGAAATGATGGGGCTGCCGCTCGACAGGATCGTCGTAAAACTCGGTGATTCGGCCTTCCCGGTGTCTGCGGGTTCGGGCGGCCAATGGGGAGCGAACAGCTCGACCGCGGGGGTCTATGCCGCCTGCGTCAAGCTGCGCGAAGCCGTCGTCCAAAAACTCGGCCTGTCTGCCGATGCGGTGTTTGCCGACGGCCGGGTCCAATCGGGCCGGCGCAGCGTCCCACTTGGCGATGCGGCCGCGGGCGGCGAACTCGTCGCCGAAGACAAGATGGAATATGG
>JAFAED010000449.1 GCA_023424275.1 Pseudomonadota bacterium
GCGCACCACCGCGAAGAAGGACGGCGCGGGCTATGTGCTGAACGGCCACAAAGGCGTCGTCTATGCCGCGCCGTGGGCGACGCACCTGCTCGTCACCGCGCGCACCGGCGGGGGCCAGCGTGACAAGGACGGTGTGTCGCTGTTCCTGATCGACGCCAATCTTCCGGGCATCGTTCGCCGCGACTATCCGACCGTCGACGGCAACCGCGCGTCGGAAATCTATTTCGAAAATGTCGCGATCCCTGCCGACGCGCTGCTGGGCGGCGAGGGTGCCGGCCTGCCGATCGTCGAGCAGATCGTCGACGAGGCGACGGTGGCCGTCTGTGCCGAGGCGACCGGCGTGATGCAGAAGCTGCACGAAGGCACGCTGGAATATACGCAGCAGCGCAAGCAGTTCGGCGTGCCGATCGCGAAGTTCCAGGTGCTGCAGCACCGCATGGTCGACATGTTCATGGAGGTCGAACAGGCGCGGTCGATGACGATCATGGGCACGCTGAAACTGGGCCTGCCCGCGAACGAACGCATGGCCGCGGTTTCGGCCGCCAAGGCGAAGGTCGGCCGCGGCGCCAATTTCGTCGGGCAGAATGCGATCCAGACGCACGGCGGCATCGGCATCACGCAGGAACTGGCGATCGGCCATTATTTCAAGCGGTCGACGATGATCGAGGGCCAGTTCGGCAGCGTCGATCATCATATGGACCGTTACGAGCGGATCGCGCTGGCGGACTGATCGGGCGCGCCCCTCTCCGGCGGGGAGGGGCGGCGTCGATTGGGGCTTCGTGCCGATGGATCCCGGATCAAGTCCGGGATGACGAAGTGCGGGAAGGCGGCAAGATTCGGCGCCAATGAGCTGAATGGCACTGCCGACAGGTCGTCACTTGATTACAACCCGCCCGCTCCGGTTGAACGATGGTTTTACGGGCGGCACCGTCGGATTGCCTGGATAGGTCCTGCCGTTAAATTGCAAGCGCGCCTCATATGGTTTGGTGATCCCGCCTCCCGCGATTTTCACGCCAATGTCGCGCCATCCATTAGTCTTGGTATCAAGAATCCTTATTGGAGCCCAAGAGACGCTCACGTCCGCGATAAGTGCATATTCGCCAGCCCGCGAAGTCAAGACGTACAAATCACACCCCCCGCTTCCGCAGCCCTGCGGCCCATCCGCATAAACGATGATTTCGGGTCGCCCGTCGCCGTTCAAATCTGCGGCGGCCGCCCTATAGTGTCGAAGGCTTAGTCGCTGCTCAATGAACGCAATGGCGGGTGCTGGTATTGCTGCGGTCTCTGCCGTTGCGGCGACGAGAAATGCCATAAGGTGCAACATCTAGCCCCCTTCGCTGATGCAATCTTTGTATAGCACCAGCCCGTAGGCGGCTAGTCTGCTCCCCACCCAAAGCGGACGCCCGCTAATAAGCGACGTCGACGGCGATGCGAAGGGTGCGCGGGCGCAAGGGGGTGAGGAAGCCTTCGTTGCCCTCGACGAAGGGGGTGCCGAGCGAGAAGCGGTTGCCGCGCGAGTCGAAGAGGTTGGTCAGCGTCAGCGACAGGCCGCGGCGTTCGTTGCCGACGCGCATCGCAACGCCGGTGTCGACATAATCGCCCTGGCTTTCGCCGAGCACCGGACCGATGCCGAGGCGCGAGGGGCCGATGTAGCTGGCCCAGCCGTTGACACGGAAATCCTCGTCGCCGATCACCGTCGCATAGTTGACCGAGCCGCGAACGGCATGTTTCGCGACATTGGGAATGCGGCCGAGCCGGGTCGGCGCGGCGTCATAGACGGGCAGGATTTGCGGCGAGAAATCGTCGACGCGGCTGTGGTTATAGACCGCGCCGAGTTCGAAGGTCAGCGCGTCGGTCGGCCGCATCGCGATCGTGCCCGACAGGCTGGTGATCCGCCCGTCGCCGATATTGGCGGTGGTCGGAAAGCCGTTGCTGTCGATGAAGTCGGCCTGGATATTGCGCCAGCGGCTGTAGGAAAGCGCGAGGCTGGCGTCGAGCAGGCTGTGCCCCCTGTCGCCGAAGCGCACCCCGGCCTCCCACGTCCGCACCTGATCGTTGAGGAAGCGGCGGACGAAATTGCCGTCGACCGCGAGTCCGCCGGGGCGGAACCCCTCCTGATAGCGCGCGTAGAGGCGGACATTGTCGAGCGGCGTCGCGAGCAGCGAGAAGGAGGGGAGGAGGTCGGTTTCGTTACGCGACGCGGTTGTCGCACGCTGCGCCGGATCGAGCGCGAGGAAAAAGCCCTCGGCGGTGCCGCCAAGCCGCGCGTGCGACAGGCGAAGCCCGCCCGTCGCAACGAGATCGGGCATCAGTTCGACCGTCGCCTCGGCATAGCCGGTGACTTCGGTGATCCGGTTGGTCACGCCCGGCAGGATCGCACTGATCCCGCGCAGGCTGACTTCCGCCTGCGGCAGTT
Organism: Pseudomonadota bacterium; assembly: GCA_023424275.1. Lineage (GTDB taxonomy): Bacteria > Pseudomonadota > Alphaproteobacteria > Sphingomonadales > Sphingomonadaceae > Sphingopyxis. Next base: position 2,417 of record JAFAED010000449.1, read on the forward strand.
CGACCGGCGCGCCCGCCGCCGCCTCGCTCCGCGTCGGCAGCGTCGTGGCAAAGCCGGCGGAACCGAAGCCGGCGATCCCGAAATCGCGTGTCTGGCGCGCGCGATTGTCGATGAAGCTGACGCCGACGACCCAGCCGAGCCCGTCGTGATAGGGCCGCGACAGGCGGTTTTCACTGACGAACATGCGCGTCGCGTTACGCTGGTCGAGGACGCGCGGGCGGTTGCTGATCAGGCTGACGTCATAGGGCGAGAAGAGGCGTTCGATATCGACCGCGCCCGCCTCGACGCCGTCGGGGACGGTGGCGTCGAAGCGTTCGAACAGCCGGTGTTCGATATAGGCGTTCGACGACTGGAAGCGGAGGTCGCCCCAGTCCTTCATCACGACGACGGTGCCGAGCGCGTAGCGCGCCTTCGCATTTTGCTGGACCAGCGAGTTGCGCTCCAACGGCGGCGCATCCTTGTCGGCATATTGGGCGTCGTCGGAGGTTATTTCCTGATAGATGCCGCCCAGATCGACGGTCCAGTCGTCGCCGGCCTCGAACCGGAAGGTACCGCGACCGCCACGCACATGGACGCGGTTGACGTCATTCTGTCCGAGCAGCGGATTGTCGATATAGCCGCCATCGGTCAGCATATAGCCGACGAGGCGCAGCGCATGGCCGTTGTCGCCGACGGGCAGGTTCGCGATCGCGGCAATGTCGCCGCCGGGGTCGCCATGCTGCGTCACCGAGACGCCGGCGATCGCCTGGACCGACATGGCGCGCGGATCGGGCGCCTTGGGCACGACGCGGATGATGCCGCCGAGCGATCCGGCGCCGTAAAGCGTTCCCTGCGGCCCTTCGAGGATTTCTACATTGTCGACGTCGTAGAGCCTGAGGTCGGGATCGGGCGCGTTATAGCTGAGACGGATGTCGCCCAGATATTGCCCCACGGTGGACTGCGTCGGGCCGGTGAAGCTGGAATCGGCGATACCGCGAATGAACAGCTTGTTGCGCCCCGAACCGAGGTGGGTCGAGGACACGGTCGCGGTGCGCGACAGGATCGAATCCATGCCGCGTTCGCCGCCAAACGCCAAATCGCCGCCATCCAACTGGGTGGCGACGCCCGCAAAGTGCGAATAGGGAAGGTCGGTCTTGGACGCGGTGACGATGATTTCGTCATGTGCCGCGGCGACCATATCGGTCGATGGTTCGCGCGCGCGCGGTTGCGGCGCCTGCCGCGGCGGCGGCGCGCGGCTGGCAACGCGCGGCGGCGGGGGGCGGCGT
>JAFAED010000462.1 GCA_023424275.1 Pseudomonadota bacterium
CTCCTGAAGGAAGCGGCGCGCTGCCATGAACATTCACGAATACCAGGCCAAGGAACTGCTCGCGAAGCACGGGATCGCGGTACCCGCCGGGCATGCGGCGCTGAACGTCGAGGAAGCGGTCGCGGCAGCAAAGCAGCTCCCCGGGCCGCTCTATGTCGTCAAGTCGCAGATCCATGCGGGTGGCCGCGGCAAGGGCAAGTTCAAGGAACTCGGCCCCGACGCGAAGGGCGGCGTCCGCCTCGCCAAGACGCTCGAGGAAGTCGAGGCGCACGCCAAGGACATGCTCGGCAACACGCTGGTGACGATCCAGACCGGCGAAGCCGGCAAGCAGGTCAACCGCCTCTACATCACCGACGGCGCTGACATTAAGCAGGAATTCTACCTCGCGCTGCTCGTCGACCGCGCGACCAGCCGCATCGCGGTCGTCGCCTCGACCGAAGGCGGGATGGACATCGAAACCGTCGCGCACAACACGCCCGACAAGATCCACACGATCACCATCGACCCCGCAACGGGCCTGCAGCCGCACCACGGCCGCAGCGTCGCCGCCGCGCTCGAACTCGAAGGCGACCTCGCCAAGCAGGCCGCAAAGGTCCTCGCCGGTCTCTACAACGCCTTCCTCGCGACCGACGCCGAGCAGATCGAGATCAACCCGCTCGCGGTCTGTGAGGGCGCGAACGGCGACGAACTGCTCGTCCTCGATGCCAAGCTCGGCTTCGACGGCAATGCGATGTTCCGCCACAAGGATATCGCCGAACTGCGCGACCTGACCGAGGAAGACCCGGCCGAAGTCGAAGCGTCGGAATATGACCTCGCCTATATCAAGCTCGACGGCAACATCGGCTGCATGGTGAACGGCGCCGGCCTCGCGATGGCGACGATGGACATCATCAAGCTCAACGGCGAATTCCCCGCCAACTTCCTCGACGTCGGTGGCGGCGCTTCGAAGGAAAAGGTCACCGCGGCGTTCAAGATCATCCTCAAGGACCCCGCCGTGAAGGGCATCCTCGTCAACATCTTCGGCGGCATCATGAAATGCGACATCATCGCTGACGGCATCGTTGCCGCAGCGAAGGAAGTGAACCTTTCGGTTCCGCTCGTCGTCCGCCTCGAAGGTACGAACGTCCAGCAGGGCAAGGACATCCTTGCCAATTCGGGCCTGCCGATTGTGGCAGCAAACGATCTGGGCGATGCGGCAAAGAAAATCGTCGCCGAGGTGAACAAGGCGGCGTGATAATCCAACCCTCCCTCGCATCGGCGGGGGAGGAGTAGGGACTGCTGGTTGACGTTTACGTAAACGCCAATTATGGCGCAGTGCACAATTTGCTGAGAGGAGCTTTTAGCCCATGAAAATCCTCGTCCCCGTCAAACGGGTACTCGATTATAACGTCAAGCCGCGGGTGAAGGCCGACGGCACCGGCGTCGACCTCGCCAATGTGAAGATGTCGATGAACCCGTTCGACGAGATCGCGGTCGAAGAAGCGATTCGTCTGAAGGAAAAGGGTGTCGCGACCGAGATCGTCGCCGTCAGCGTCGGCCCGGCGAAGGCGCAGGAAACGCTCCGCACCGCGCTCGCGATGGGCGCCGACCGCGCGATCCTCGTCCAGACCGACGATGAGGTCGAACCGCTGGCGATCGCGAAGATCCTGAAGGCCATCGGCGACGCCGAAAGCCCGGGCCTCGTGATCCTCGGCAAGCAGGCGATCGACGGCGACAACAACCAGACCGGCCAGATGCTCGCCGCGCTCACCGGCTGGGCGCAGGGCACCTTCGCCAGCGCGGTCAACGTCGAAGGCGATCATGTCAGCGTCACCCGCGAAGTCGACGGCGGTCTCGAAACGGTGAAGCTGAAGCTCCCCGCGATCGTCACCACCGACCTTCGCCTCAACGAGCCGCGCTATGCCTCGCTGCCGAACATCATGAAGGCGAAGTCGAAGCCGCTCGATACCAAGTCGCCCGCCGATTACGGCGTCGATACCGCGCCGCGCGTCAAGACGGTCAAGGTTTCGGAGCCGCCCGTCCGCTCGGCCGGCGTCAAGGTCGCCGATGTCGATGAACTGGTTGCCAAGCTGAAGGCGATGGGAGTGCATTCATGAAAACGCTCGTTTGGGTCGAACATGACGGCAGCGCCGTCAAGGATGCCACGCTCGCCGCGGTGACCGCCGCTTCGAAGCTCGGCGAAGTCCATCTGCTCGTCGCGGGGCAAGGCGTCGATGGCGTTGCCAAGGCGGCTGCGCAGATCGCCGGCGTCGGCAAGGTCCATGTCGCCGACAACGCCGCTTTCGGTCACAATCTGCCCGAAAATATCGCGCCGCTCGTTGCCGAGTTGATGGCTTCGCACGACGCGTTCGTCGCGCCCGCCACGACGACCGGCAAGAATATCGCGCCGCGCGTCGCCGCGCTGCTCGACGTGATGCAGATTTCGGAAATCCTGTCGGTCGAGGGTCCCAAGACCTTCACCCGTCCGATCTACGCCGGCAACGCGATCGCGACCGTCGAAAGCTCCGACGCGAAGCTGGTCCTGACCGTTCGTGGTACCGCCTTCGAAAAGGCTGCCACCTCGGGTGGTTCGGGTGCGGTCGAAGCCGTCTCGGCTGGCGGCGACACGGGCATCTCGAGCTTCGTCCGCGCCGAAATCGCCAAGCAGGATCGTCCCGAGCTCACCTCGGCCAAGATCATCGTGTCGGGCGGCCGTGCGCTGGGTTCGAGCGAGAAGTACGAAGAAGTCATCGTTCCGCTCGCCGACAAGCTCGGCGCCGCGCTCGGTGCTTCGCGCGCCGCGGTCGACGCGGGCTATGTCCCCAACGACTATCAGGTTGGTCAGACCGGCAAGATCGTCGCGCCCGAAGTCTATTTCGCGATCGGCATTTCGGGCGCGATCCAGCACCTCGCCGGCATGAAAGACTCGAAGACGATCGTCGCGATCAACAAGGATGAAGACGCACCGATCTTCCAGATCGCCGACTTCGGCCTCGTCGCCGACCTCTTCAATGCCGTTCCCGAACTGACCGGCAAGATCTAACTGCCTGCCCCTATGGCCGGAAATCATCCCGGAGTGCCCGGACTGGGCGATGCGCCGTTCAATGCCGGCGGTCGCCGGTCGGCACGGCCGGGACCCGGCCGGGAAACCGGTGACGACGACGAAATTGGCGCGGCCGATGAAGATGTTCACGGCCGCGCCCTCGTCCTCGCGAGCGTTGCGCGCGACGCGCGGCTCAACCAGAAATTCCTGCTGCTGATCACGCTGTCGGCGGCGATCGCCACGCTTGGCCTGCTTCAAGGATCGGCGGCGGTGGTGATCGGCGCGATGCTCGTGTCGCCTTTGCTTGGCCCGATCATGGGAGTGGGCTTCGGCCTCGCGACGCTCGAAAGCAATTTGATCAAGCGCTCGCTCATCACGATGGCGGCGGGCATGGCGGTCGCAGTGATCGTCGCGATGCTGATTATCTGGGTGTCGCCGATCAACGACGTAACGCCGGAATTGCGCGCGCGAACGCAGCCGACCTTGCTCGACCTGGGTGTCGCGGTGGTCGGCGGGATCGCCGGCGTCTATGCGATCATGCGCAAGCTATCGGGCGTGATGGTCGGCGTCGCGATTGCGACGGCGCTGGTCCCGCCGCTTTCGACGATCGGCTTCGGCCTTGCGACCGGTCGTTTCGATTTTGCCCTCGGCTCGGCGCTGCTCTTCCTGACCAATACGCTCGCCATCGCTTTTGCCGCGACGCTCGTCGCCCGGCTCAACAAATTCGGTCCGTCGCTCACGCCCCAGCATACGGTCATGCAGGTCACGGGGATCGTCGTGACGCTGGGGATATTGTCGATCCCGCTTGCCCTTTCGCTCAACGGCATCGTCCGCGAAATCGGCGCGCGCAACGCGGTGCAAACCGAACTCGACCGGCTGCTCGATCCCAGCGACCGCGTCGACAGCCTCAATGTGCGCATGGACGGCGACGATGTTTCGGTCGACGGCGTTGTCTTGGTCGACCAATATGCCGCACAGCTCAATCCCGACCTGGCGCGGCAAGTGCAACGCAAGCTGAAACGGTCGGTGCGGGTCAATATCGTGCAGCTCCGGCAACAGACCAATGCGGCGGCGCAGGTCGAGGAGCAGTTGAACCGTCGCGTCACCACGCTCGAACAGCGCGAGGGCGACACCGGCAACATCATTGCCGGGCTGACCGTCGGCGAACTCGTGCCGCGCGACCGGGTGCTGGTCGACGCGCAGGCGCGCCGCGTCATCGTGGAGCGCGACCGCGAGGCCGAGGGCGAGCAGGTTGCCGCCGCGATCGACCGCATCATGGCGTCGGTGCAGGCGAACCATCCGCAATGGCTGATCCAGAATGGCAGCCTGACCGCCGCCGAGGTGCCCGCCGCGGAAGCCGCAGCGGCCGAATAGGCTCCTCGCAGACCTATTCGGGTTGACCTGCCGGCGCTGATCCCATGTGATGCACGGCAAACAACCGGGACAGGGAGAGACGATATGCGCGGCAAGCGACTGGCATTTGCAATGATGATCGCGTGCGCGGGGCCGGTGGTGCTTGCGCCGCCGCTGCTGGCGCAGACGGCCCCCGCCGAGATGGTGCAAATCGACCCGAAGCGGATCGACGCGGCGCTGAAGGCGATGATCGCCGACGGGCGCGCGGCGGGCACGTCGGCGCTGATCTGGCAGGACGGGCGCGAGGTCTATTTCGGTACGGCGGGCATGGCCGACCGCGACGCGAAGCGCCCGATGCGCCGCGACACGATCGCGCAAATCTATTCGATGACCAAGCCCGTCACCGGCGTCGCGCTGATGCAGCTCTGGGAAGCGGGCAAGTTTCATCTCGACGACCCGCTTGCGAAATATCTTCCCGAATATGCGAACATGCGCGTCTATGCGGGCAAGGATGCCGCCGGCGAGCCGCGCTATGTGCCTGCAGAACGCCCGATCACCGTGCGCGACATCCTGCGCCACACGGCGGGCTTTGCTTATGGTGCCGGGCCGACGCCCGCGCACGACGCCTATGTCGCCGCCGACCCGCTCGCGCTGACGATCCCGCTCGTCGAGGCCACCCGCCGCCTCGCGACCGCACCATTGCTGTATCAGCCGGGAACCCAGTGGGAATATAGCATCGCGGTCGACGTGCAGGCGGCGCTGGTCGAGAAATTGTCGGGCCAGCGTTTCGCCGATTATGTGCAGGCGCATATCTTCGCGCCGCTGAAGATGACCGAGACCGCATGGCGCCAGCCCGACGCGCGACTGCCGCGCTTCGCCGCGATGAATGTGAAGACCGACGGCAAGCTGGTCCAGCAGGATGCCGCCACCGCACGCAAACTCAATTTCGAGGATCATGCGCTGACCCCTGGCGGTTTCGGCCTCGCCTCGACGCTCGACGATTATTCGCGCTTCGCGCGTATGTTGCTGGGCAAGGGCGAACTCGACGGCGTGCGGATCCTCAAGCCGTCGACCGTGAAGCTGATGGCGACCGACCAGCTCGATCCCGCGATAACCGAGCGGGCGTGGCTTCCGGGAAAGGGCGCGGTCGGCTTCGGCTTCGATTTCGCGGTGCGCAAATCGCCGCCGGAGACGCGCGAGGAAAATCGCGGCGCGGCGGGCGAGTTTTTCTGGGACGGCATGGCCT
>JAFAED010000113.1 GCA_023424275.1 Pseudomonadota bacterium
GCCACGAAGAGCGCGTCAAGATGACGCGTCTGCGCCAGACGATCGCGAAGCGCCTGAAGGCGGCGCAGGATACCGCCGCGATGCTGACGACGTTCAACGACGTCGACATGTCGGCGGTGATGGCGACGCGCGACAAATATCGCGAAAGCTTCGAGAAGAAGCATGGCGTGCGCCTCGGCTTCATGAGCTTCTTCACCAAGGCGGTTGCACTCGCCGCGCATGACATTCCGGCAGTGAATGCGCGCATCGATGGCGACGAAATCGTCTATCACGACTATCTCGACGTGTCGGTCGCGGTCAGCGCGCCCAACGGCCTCGTCGTGCCGGTCGTCCGCAACGCCGACAGCATGAGCTTTGCCGACATCGAGAAAGCGATCGCCGACCTCGGCAAGCGCGCCAAGGAAGGCACGCTGACGATGGACGATATGACCGGCGGTACCTTCACCATCTCGAACGGCGGCGTGTTCGGCGGCCTGATGTCGACCCCGATCATCAACCCGCCGCAGTCGGCGGTGCTCGGTCTCCACCGCATCGAGGACCGTCCGGTCGTCCGGGGTGGCGAGATCGTGATCCGTCCGATGATGTATCTGGCGATGAGCTATGACCACCGCCTGATCGACGGCCGCGAGGCGGTGACCTTCCTCAAGACGATCAAGGAAGCGATCGAGGATCCGACGCGCCTGCTGATCGATCTTTGATCCGATGATCGCCCCGTCTGTCCGCCCGATCCTGATTTTCGCTGCGGCCGCCGTTCTGGCCGGCTGCAGTGGAGGCGAAAACTCGATGCAAGAGGGTTTCGAGGACGGGTTCAAGACGCAGTTTGTGGAAAAATTCGGCAGTTCGTGCCGCTCTGCGGCTGAAGGCGCCGGTGCCCCGGCAGACCTGGTCGCCGAAGTCTGCAAATGTGCGGCGGACGAATTGGTCAAGAAATACAGCGCATCGGAACTGATCAGCCTGTCGCCCGAAAAGGCCGAGCCGGTTATGAAGTCGTGCGCCGCGAAATCCGGGCTGCCTATTTGAGCGGATTCGCTCTTCCGGGTGCCGAGGCAGAAATTGAGGTAGATTGAACATGGCTGATTACGACTACGACGTCCTTGTCATTGGTGCCGGCCCCGGCGGCTATGTCGCGGCGATCCGCGCGGCGCAGCTGGGCCTCAAGACCGCTTGTGCCGAAGGGCGCGAAACGCTCGGCGGAACCTGCCTCAACGTCGGCTGCATCCCGTCGAAGGCGATGCTGCACGCGTCGGAATATTTCGAGGCGGCTGCTGGCGGCGCGATGGCGAAGATGGGCATCAAGGTGAAGCCCGAGCTCGACCTGCCGACGATGCACGGCCAGCGCATCGATGCGGTGAAGGGCCTGACCGGCGGCATCGAATTCCTGTTGAAGAAGAACAAGATCGACTGGCTGAAGGGCTATGCGCAGTTCACGTCGAAAGACAGCGTCGAAGTCGCGGGCAAGGCCTATCGTGCCAAGAATATCATCATCGCGACCGGCTCGTCGGTCACCCCGCTTCCGGGCGTCGACGTCGATAACGACAAGCAGGTCATCGTCGATTCGACGGGCGCGCTCGAACTTGCCAAGGTGCCGGACCATATGGTCGTCATCGGCGGCGGCGTGATCGGGCTCGAACTCGGCAGCGTGTGGCGCCGCCTCGGCGCCAAGGTCACCGTGGTTGAATATCTCGACCAGATCCTGCCCGGCATGGACGGCGACGTCCGCAAGGAAGCGAACAAGATCCTCAAGAAGCAGGGCATGGAATTCAAGCTGAAGACCAAGGTCACCAAGGCCGAGGTCAAGGGCAAGAAGGCCGTGCTGACGCTCGAACCCGCGGCCGGCGGCGACGCCGAAACGCTTGAGGCCGACGTCGTGCTCGTGTCGATCGGTCGCCGTCCCAACACCGACGGCCTCGCCCTCGACAAGGCGGGCCTCGCGGTCAACCAGCGCGGCCAGATCGAAACCGACCATGATTTCTCGACGCTCGTTCCCGGCATCTGGGCGATCGGCGACGTCATTCCCGGCCCGATGCTCGCGCACAAGGCCGAGGACGAAGGCATCGCCTGCGCCGAGAATATCGCGGGCCTGACCGGCATCGTGAACCACGATGTCATCCCGTCGGTCGTCTACACCTGGCCCGAAATCGCCGGCGTCGGCCTGACCGAAGAGCAGGCGAAGGAAAAGGGCGAGGTCAAGGTCGGCAAATTCCCGATGCTCGCAAACAGCCGCGCGAAGACCAACCACGAACCCGACGGCTTTGTGAAGGTGATTGCCGACGCCAAGAGCGACCGTGTGCTCGGCGTCTGGTGCATCGCCAGCGTCGCGGGCACGATGATCGCGCAGGCCGCACAGGCGATGGAATTCGGCGCGACGTCCGAAGATATTGCCTACACCTGCCACGCGCACCCGACGCATAGCGAAGCGATCAAGGAAGCCGCGATGGCGGTGACGGGCAAGCCGATCCACGTCTGACGACATAAAATGGGGGAGAGAATGATGGCGAAGCACGGGCTCTGGGCAGCGGCTTCGCTGACCCTCTCCCTCATGGCGACCAGCGCGCAGGCGGCACCCGATCTTGTCGCCGCGAACGCGCGGCTGACCGTGCTGCTCGACAAAAACTACCCGGCGCTCGACGCACTCTATCGCGATCTCCACCAGACTATCGCGATCTCCACCAGAACCCCGAACTCGGGCTGCAGGAGGTCCGCACCGCGGGCATCCTTGCACAGCATCTCCGCAAGGCGGGCTTTACCGTGACCGAGAAGGTCGGCGGCACCGGCGTCGTCGGCGTGCTCAAAAATGGCGAAGGTCCGACGATCCTCATCCGCGCTGACATGGACGCGCTGCCGATGGAGGAAAAGACGGGGCTTGCCTGGTCGAGCAAGGCGCGCGCGACCTATGAGGGCAAGGCTGTGCCCGTCATGCACGCGTGCGGGCACGACACGCATGTCGCCTATCTCGTGGGCGTCGCGCAGGCGCTCGCCGCGATGCGCGACAGCTGGTCGGGCACGGTGGTGCTCATCGGCCAGCCTGCCGAGGAGATTTTGAAGGGTGCGAAAGCGATGCTCGACGACGGGCTGCTGACGCGTTTCCCCAAGCCCGATTACGGCTTTGCCGCGCATGTGCTGAACGGCCCGACCGGCACCATCGGCATCAAGGCGGGCACCGCCTTTTCGGCCTCCGACAGCTATTCGATCACCTTCCACGGGCGCGGCGGGCACGGTTCGATGCCTTCGATGGCGCTCGATCCGATCCCGATCGCGGCACGCTTCGTCACCGATGTGCAGACGGTGATCAGCCGCGAGAAGGACCCGAATGCCTTTGGCGTGCTGACGATCGGTGCGATCAACGCGGGCAGCGCGCCCAACATCATCCCCGACAGCGCCGAGGTGAAGGTCAATATTCGCTCGCTGACCCCCGAGGTGCGCCAGTTGCTGCGCTCGGGCGCCGAGCGTTCGGCGAAGGCGGCCGCCTTGATGGGCAACGCCCCTGAACCGACCATCACCTATCTGACCGGCACCGCGAGCCTTGTGAACAATGAGACGATGGCGGCGAACGGCTTTGCCACGCTGAAGCCGGTGTTCGGCGAGCGCCTGCTGTTCGCGCCCGCCAGCGCCGCGCCGGTTTCGGCGAGCGAGGATTATTCGGAGTTCGTCGATGCGGGCGTCCCGTCGCTCTATTTCGCGATCGGCGGCTATGACCCTGCTGTGCTCGCCGACCTGAAGGCAAAGGGCCAGCCGGTTCCGACCAACCACTCGCCCTTCTTCGCGCCCAAGGCCGAGCCGGTGATTCGGAACGCGGTGGCCGCGATCGTGCTGTCGGTGATCGGCGGCGTACGCCCCGACACGAAATAGGCACAGGCTCGTGTTCGACATCGACAATGCGCTGATCGTCCGCTTGCTCGACCTCGTCGGCATCGGCGTCTTCGCGCTGTCGGGCGCGCTGATGGCGGTGCGGTTGCGCCAGACGCTCGTTACCGCGGCTTTCTTCGCGCTCGTCACGGGCGTTGGCGGCGGCAGTGTGCGCGACCTGTTGATTGGCGCGCCCGTCTTCTGGGTGCAGGACGGGGCGATTGCGGCGGTGTGTATCGCGATTGCGCTGCTCGTCTGGCTTACGCCCGAGCGCTGGTGGCAAGGGCAGTTGCTCGAATGGGCCGACGCCGTGGGTCTCGCGGCCTACGCCGTGTTCGGTACCGCCAAGGCGCTGGCGTGGGGCGTGCCGCCCATGCCCGCGCTGATGATGGGCGTGATCACCGGCTGCGTCGGCGGGACGATCCGCGACATCCTTGCCGGGGTGCCGTCGATCATCATGCGGCCCGAAGTCTATGTGACGGCGGCGGCGCTCGCTTCGGGGCTGTTCCTGTTGCTCCAGTGGCTGGGGACGGGGACACCCGTCGCGGCGGTTGCCGGAGCGGTTGCGGGTTTCATCCTGCGCGGTGCGGCAATCCATTGGTCGCTCGCGCTGCCCGCCTATCGCGGGCCAAAAGCCTAGGACAAGCGACAGGCTTGCCAAATCGCGAAACTGTGGCAGTTTCGTCTTATGAACATGGATGTCAGCACCATCGCCCGCCGGGTGCGGGGCCAGGCGGACGCCTTGCCCGAGCTGTTCGGCCGTTTCGATTTCGACAAGGCGCCCGAGCGCTGGGCGCCCGAGGCCGACGCGGTCAGCGAGCTGAGCCGCGTTCGCAGCATCGCCCGTTCGGACTATCTGGACGATCCCGACCTGCTCGGCCGCATCCGCGAATATACGATGCTCGGCGACCGCACGGGCGACGCCTATGCAGCGCTGATGCCGCGCTATGGTTTCCAGCGCACCGTCGCGATGCTCGTCGATGCGTGCGACAAGGGGATCGAGGCGGTCGAGGATGCACCGGCCGAACTGGTCGCGCTGATCCGCGAGATGGAGCAGAAGCCCGACTGGCTTGATATGGGCTTGGTCGAAGAGGGCGCCGCCTATGAGCGCAACGCCACGGCAAACCTGTCGCCCTTCCTGATCCGCGGCGCCTTTATCGCGACCTTCCTCAACAAATATTCGGCGCTGCCGATGGCGCTGACCGGGACGCTGGGTCAGGCGACCGCGGCGCGGCGAGTCAAGGAAACCGCGACCTTCTTTGCCACAACCGCGCTGCCCGGCGCGCTTGATCGCTTCGGGCCGGGGTTCAAGGCGGCGGCGATGGTGCGGCTGATGCACTCGATGGTACGCGTCAACGTGTTGTCCCGCCCCGGCATGTGGGACACCGAAACCTACGGCATGCCGATCCCGCAGCTCGACCAGATGCCCGCAGGGCTGATCCCGGTCTATTTCCTGTCGCAGGAGGTGCTTGCGAAAGGCCGGACAAGCTTCACCCGGCTCGAGCGCGGGCGTGTCGAACTCGCGCGCTATCGCTGCTATCTACTCGGACTGCCCGAGGATCTGCTTGCCGATACGCCGCAGGAGATCGTCCGCATCTGGCGCACGCGCAGCGCGACGCTCCGCTACGAATATGACGACCAGGTTTGCGGCGGGCTGCTGCGCGCGACGATGGACGCCGAATTGTCAAAGGACCGCTCGCCCAAAGGGCAAGTCAAACGCCGCCTCGAATATTCGGTGAGCCGCGTCTTCTTCGTAAAAGCCTTCCTCGCCGGTGACGAAGAGCGGGCCGCCAATGTCGGCGTGCCGGTGCGGCGCCGCGATCATCTCATCTATGGCGCGACGATGCTCGGCATCGCGGGGCGCATGGCCGCGTACCGCGTCGCCTCCCGCCTGCCCGTGATCCGCCATCTCGCTGATCGCCGTCTCGTCCACCGGATCGAGCGCCAACTCGCCGAATATGGCCGCGCCGAATTTACCTCGGACGCCGCGCACTATAAGCC
>JAFAED010000129.1 GCA_023424275.1 Pseudomonadota bacterium
CCCCTGGCGAGCGCGCGCATGTGACGTCGATCGTCGCGAAAGCGGTCGACGGGCGGATTCCCATCATTTCCTCGATTGTTTGCGAAGGCATATTGGATGCATGCGAACAGGCCGTGATTGCGCGCGAAGCGGGGGCCAGTGCGCTCGACATCATGCCGCCGCATCACTGGCTCCGCTTCGGCTTTCGTCCGTCGCACGTCACCGAATATTTCGAGGCGATCGGCAAGGCATCGGGTCTGCCGCTGATCGTTCATGTCTATCCCGCCTGGACCAAGGCGAGTTTCTCGTCCGAACTGCTCGCCGATCTCGCACGCCTGGACGCGGTGCAGGCCTTCAAGATCGGCACGCGCGAGATGAATAAATATGATCGCGACCTGAAAGCGATCCGCGCTGCTGCCCCCGACAAGGCGCTGCTGACCTGTCACGACGAATATCTGCTCGCCTCGATGGTGCAGGGCGTCGACGGTGCGCTCGTCGGTTTCGCCTCGGTCATCCCCGGCCTGATCGCCGACCTGCTCGACGCGGTGAAGGCTGGCGATCTCGCCGAAGCGCAGCGCGTCCAATCGCTGATCGATCCGCTCAAGCAGGCGGTCTATGGCGATGGCGAGCCGACCGGCGAGGCGCATGCCTGCATGAAGGCGGCGATGGCTGCGGCGGGATTGATCGCGCGGGGCACCGTTCGCCCGCCGACGGTTCCCCCGAGCGCCGAAGAACTTCGCCGCATCGACGCCGCGGTTCGCGGCGCGGGCCTCGTCGAGCCGGTGCTCGCCTGACCGATGGCGGCCAAAGCGCCTCGAACCGCGGTCGTAACCGGTGCCGCTTCCGGCATCGGCGCGGCGATCGCGGCGCGGCTTGTCCGCGACGGCTGGTCGGTGGTCGGGCTCGACCGGACCGTCGCCGAGCCGGTAGCGGGCGTCCGGTTCGAGCTTGTCGATCTTGCTGACGCGGACGCGATACGCTCGATATGCGCAGCCATCGGCCGGGTCGATGCGATTGTTCATGCCGCGGGGTTCATGCGGACGGGAGGCATCGACGATCTCGATACCGCCGACGGCGACCTCATGTACGCCGTGCATGTCCGCGCGCTCGCGCTTCTTGTCCAAAACCTGACACCGGGCATGGGCGAGGGCGCGCGGATCGTCGCGATCGGGAGCCGCACCAGCCGAGGTGCCAAGGGCAAGGCGCAATATGCCGCGAGCAAGGCCGCGCTGACCGGGCTCGTGCGATCCTTTGCGATCGAACTCGCGCCGCGCGGTATCACGGCGAACATCGTCTCGCCGGCCGCGACCGCGACCCCGTTCCTGACGCGCGGCGACCGTGCGGGCGTGCCGCCGGTCCTGCCGCCGATCGGCCGCTACATCGACCCTGCCGAGGTGGCGGGCACGGTGTCCTTCCTTCTGGGAGCGGACGCCGGTGCGATCACCGGCCAGGATATTCTCATTTGCGGCGGCGCGTCGCTCTGACGCGAGCCTGCCCAGCATTCAAGGTAAGACAGTGACCCAGCCCCAGATCATCGACATCGTCGAAGTTACCAAGCCGATCTCCTCTCCCATCCGCAACGCCTATATCGACTTCAGCAAGATGACCGCGAGCCTGGTCGCCGTGGTGACCAATGTGGTTCGCGACGGGCGCCGGGTCGTCGGCTATGGCTTCAATTCCAATGGCCGGTACGGGCAGGGCGGTCTCATTCGCGAACGTTTCCGCGACCGGCTGATCGAGGCCGAACCCGCGAGCCTGCTCGATGAGACGGGCGAGAATTTCGATCCGGACAAGATCTGGAAGACGCTGATGACCAATGAAAAGCCCGGCGGTCACGGCGAACGTTCGGTCGCGGTCGGCACGATCGACATGGCGGTGTGGGACGCGGTCGCGAAGATCGCCGAAAAGCCGCTGTTCCGTCTGCTTGCCGAGATGAAGGGGCGCGAGGCGAACCCTCGTGTCTTCGTCTATGCTGCGGGCGGATATTATTATCCCGGCAAGGATGACGACGCGCTGCGCGCCGAGATGCGTGGCTATATCGACCGCGGCTATAATGTGGTGAAGATGAAGATCGGCGGCGAGAGCCTGGCGATCGACCGGCGCCGCATCGAATCCGTGCTGAAAGAGATCGAGGGCGACGCCCAGCTCGCGGTCGATGCAAACGGTCGCTTCGATACGTTGACCGCTATCGAATATGCGAAGGCGCTGCGCGAATATCCGCTCTTCTGGTACGAGGAAGCGGGCGATCCGCTCGATTACAAGCTGCAGGCGGCGCTCGCCGAATTCTATCCGGGGCCGATGGCGACCGGGGAAAATCTGTTCAGTCACCAGGACGCGCGCAACCTGCTGCGCTACGGCGGGATGCGGCCCGACCGCGACTATCTCCAGATGGACTGCGCGCTGTCCTATGGTCTGGTCGAATATCTGCGCACGCTCGACGCGCTCGCCGAATGCGGCTGGTCGCCCTCGCGCTGCATTCCGCACGGCGGGCACCAGATGTCGCTCAACATCGCGGCGGGGCTGGGGCTTGGCGGCAACGAGAGCTATCCCGATCTGTTCCAGCCCTATGGCGGCTTCCCCGATACGGTGAAGGTCGAGGATGGTCATATCGTGATGCCCGACCTGCCGGGCATCGGGTTCGAGGGTAAGAGCGACCTCATCAAGGTGATGCGCGAACTCGCCGAATAACTGAAGTTACCGCTGCCGCACGAACGGCTGAAGGGCGGAACGGGAGAGAAAAATGGGTCATATGTCGCCGTCGGCAACGATCATCATCATGGGATCGGTCGTTCTCTATATCGCTTTCACCAGCTGGCTGACCTACCGGCTGCGCAGCAAGAGCAATGCCGACTATATGGTCGGTTCGCGCGCGCTGCCCGCCATCGTCGTCGGCATTCTTCTGATGTCGGAGTTCATCGGGGCGAAGTCGACGGTCGGCACGGCGCAGGAAGCCTTCAACTCGGGAATGGCCGCGACTTGGTCGGTGCTCGGCGCGTCGATCGGCTTTCTGCTCTTCGGGCTTTTCTTCGCCAAGAAGATCTACGGATCGGGCGAATATACGATCTCGGCGGCGATCGAGAAGAAATACGACCGCAAGACGATGACCGTCGTCTCGCTCATCATGATCTATGCGTTGCTGCTGGTGAATGTCGGCAATTACATCAGCGGCGCGGCGGCGATCCAGGAGGTGATGAAGATCGGGCTGCTGCCGGCGATGGCGATCATCGCGGTGGTCAGCACCTTCTATTATTTCTTCGGTGGCCTCAAAGGCATCGCCTATGTGACCCTGCTCCACAGCGGTATCAAACTGGTCGGCATCGCGATCCTCGCGGCTGTCGCCCTGATGGCGACCAAGGGCTTCGCCCCCATGCAGGCGGCGTTGCCGGCGCATTACTTCACCTGGGACGGTACGATCGGTTTCGCAACCATCGCGGCCTGGACGATTTCGACGATCGGCGCGGTCTTCTCGACCCAATATATCATTCAGGCGATCTCCTCGACGAAGAGCCCGGCAGACGCGAGCAAGGCGGCGCTCTGGGCGGCGTTATTCTGTTTCCCGATCGGCTTTGCGCTGGCGGCGATCGGCGTCGCCGCGCGCTATCTGCGGCCCGAACTCGACAGCCTTTACGCGCTGCCGATGTTCCTCGAGGTGATGCCGACATGGGCCGCGGCGGTCGTCACGGTGTCGCTGGTCGCCTCGATCTTTGTCAGCGTCAGCACCGTCGCGCTCGCGATCGCCTCTCTGGTGATCCGCGACTTCTATGTGCCCTATCGCAATCCCACCGAAGCCGAACAATTCCGCATGACGCGCATCGCGGCGATCGTCATCGCCTTCGTGCCGCTTATCTTCGCGCTGTTCGTGCCCGAAATTTTGAAGCTGAGCTTCTTTACCCGCGCTTTGCGCCTGTCGATCTCGATCGTCGCAGTCATCGGTTTCACCTTGCCCTTCTATGCCAGCTCGCGTGGGGCGACGCTGGCGCTCGCCGGGTCTGCAATCCTGACAACGATCTGGTACATGCTCGATAATCCCTATGGCATCGACAATATCTATATCTCGCTGGTCGTTCCGCTGGTGGTAATCGTGCTGGAGCGGTTGCTGCGCGGCGGCACGACATCTCCGGCCGAGCCGGTTGCCGCGCCGGACGACCAGCGGCCGCAATGACCCGGCTGCACCTTTTGCTGGCGCTCCTGCTGCTCGGCGGGGCTGTCCCGACGGCGGCGCAGGATATCATCGTCACCGACGATGGGAAGACCAGCTTTCCCGCACTGACGGTACCGAGCAGCGAACTGATGAGCGCCGAGGGCAACCAATCGCGCGTCGAGCATATTCTGACCGAGCGCACGCTGAAGGGGCGCTCGATCGCGGACCTCAACGCCGCGCTGTTCGGTCCGCGCCTCAAATATATGAAGGCGGCATACCCCGACGTCTCGGTCCGCGAGGATCGTATCGCCGGGGTGCGCGTCTTCGTATACGAGCCCAAGGGCGCGAGGCTGAAGCCGCGCAACCCGCATCTGCTCATCAACGTCCATGGCGGCGGCTTCGTCGGCTGTTTCACCGAATGCGGCGGCGTGGAATCGATCCCGATCGCGGCGGAGACCGGTATTCCGGTCGTCAGCATCGATTATCGGCTCGCCCCGGCCGCGCGTTTCCCCGCCGCGTCAGAGGATGTGGCAGCGGTTTATGGCGCGCTGCTGAAGGGCACTCCCGCTAAACGCATCGGCCTTTATGGCTGCTCGGCTGGCGGGCTGCTCACCGCGCAGTCGCTGGCATGGTTCCAGTCGCATGGGCTGCCGGCTCCCGCGGCCGCAGGCATTTTCTGCGCCGGCGGTGATCCATCGATGGGCGGTGACAGCCGGTATACCGGCCTTGTCCTTGGCGATGGCGAAGCCCCGCGTGTT
>JAFAED010000162.1 GCA_023424275.1 Pseudomonadota bacterium
CGGCTTCGGGCGCCTTGGCGGCGATCCGCGCCGAAAGCTCTCCCGCGGCTTTGTTTGAATAGGTGAGGACGGCGATTGTCCGGGGATCCTCCTTCAGGACGTCCACCAGATGCGCGACCCGCCCCACGAGCGTCTTGGTCTTCCCTGTGCCCGGTCCTGCCTCAAGCAAGAAGGCCTTGCCGCTATGCGTTGCCGCTCGTTCCTGCCGCTCGTTGAGTGGAAACCGGTCGATTTCGTCATCGTCGAGCACGACCTCGGGCAATAACAGCGCATCTAGGAGTTGCTGCGCCACAGCGTTATAAGGTGCCCCGAGCGCCGCCGCGATCGCTGCCGCGGTCATCCCTTCAAGATGTAGTCGACGGAGAAGCGGTCGCGGCATGAGAAGTTCGCGCGAGAACAAATCCATCTGTATTTCGCGGCGTGACTTGCTGCTGTAATCGGCCACGCGCTCCTCGCCGACCGGGGCCGCTTCCGAGGGTCTTGCGGGATCGAGCTCCAACGCGGCGCAGGGGATGCGATCGTCGCCGAGCGCCGCATGGCCGACTTCATGTCCGATGAGGAAGGCGTTCAGAAAGGAATCGCCGCAGTCTTCATAGACGATGCTGTGACTGCGAGGATCATATTTGGCGCGCGAGGCGGCAAGAAGAGGGCTGCCTTTGGGTAGCGGCAGGACTTCGTCGATGCCAAGCGATGCGGCGGCTAGCCGCGCAATGTCCATCGGTTTCCAGGGATCGCAGCCCTGCGTGACGAGATCGGCGTGCAGCGCGGCGGCGCGCTGCCGGCCAAGCTCAATCGCGTCCAAGCTCAGTCGTCCTCGTCAAGTAGCTCGGCTTGGCGTTGTGGGTCGACGCCCGCTTCGGCGAGCAGCTCGCCAAAGCTCATTTTCCTGTCAGGCGGCACCGGAGCGCCATCGGCCTTGTACCGGACGCCGTCGGCCAGCCGTGGCGGTTTGCCGAGATAGGTAGCCAATGGTTCAAGCTCAGCGCCGAGGGCTTCGGCCATCCGCTCCAGAAACGCCAGTGGTACAGACGACGCGGCGACGAGCCGGTCCATGAAAGCGTTGATCACGACACTTGGAACGCCAAGCGCCTGGCGCAGCGTTTTCATCGCTTGCGGGGTCAACCCCGCAAAAGGATCGCTCGCGCTTTGCGGCTGCAACCGCACCGCCGCCGCGATCCAATGTTCGGCAGCCGCATCGATCGGCCCGTCGCTCGCCAAGGCGCGCTGAAGGGCAAGTTCGTGGGCTAGCGCTATGAAGTCGCGCGACGCCTCCGGATGGTCGAGACACCAGGATGCCAGCACGCCGGGATCATTCCTGAAGGCCACAAGGAAGGCGTCGAGCAGCGCATCTCTGGAGGGAGTGAGCGGGGTCATGTATCGTCTCCCAGATCGAGCGCCTTGCGAATGCGCTCAATAGCACGCGTGCGCCTATACTGCACGGTTCGGGGCTCGCAGCCGAGAATGCCGCTGATCGACGGAGTGGACGGATCCTTCGCTTCGATGGGGATATATTGCATAAGCATAGTGATGACCTCCTTTTGTTCTATCGGTAGGTCATCAATCGCCGCCACCATCCGATCCCGGAAAAGCGGATCGGAAAAAAGATTTGCCCCGACTTCCTCGAGGCTTCCCGCCGCGCGCTCTATCGACACGGGATATTCACCGGTGTCGGGATCGATCTCGATCACCTCCTCGCGGGCGACCTGCCGCGCAATCTTGCCACGGGCTTTCGATCGCAATTTCGCAACTGCTTCGTCGAAATGGACTTCGAAAAAATCGAGCCGTTCGCCCCCTTCGCGATCGAGGGCGATCAATGTCCGGAAGCGGTGCAGCACGATCTCGTTGAGGTCGCTCATCGGCCCATCGACGACGACGTCCTTCTCGCCCTTCTGACGCTCGGCGCGCGGCAAACTCTGGGCCGCACGCTTCAATATGAGCGGATAAAGCCGGTTGAACCTCGTGTCACGGTTATCCTGCCTAGTGGCCCGAATGATATGCATCAGGCATTCCGGATAGATGAAAAACGAGCTAGCTCGGCTGCTGATTGCCGCACGTTCAACGATCTCATCAAAAGCCAGCTCTGATAACTCGGCGAGCTGGCGCTCGACCTCTTCCATCCGTGTGTAGAGTATGCCGTTGGGATAGCATTTCGTTAGCGCAGGAACTGACAAACTTCGCTCCCACCCCGATAGGCCGCATCACCAACGGCATCTTGAGCTTCGCTCGTCATAGTCATCCCCTCCGGCCGAAGCGCTGCGCCCTCATAGCATTGCGGTTCATCTTGCCCAACCGGATTGGTTCCAATGTGGATCGAAATCGCCCCTAGCTGACGGCCGCTTTCGAGCAAGATTAAATGACAGGCTGAACGACCGACATCAGGCGCAAACCGGAAGAAACTACCTTGATCGCCGCCCTGCTGAAGAAAATATAGCGGGCGATCAATTTGCTCATCTCTGAGATCCAACTGCCGTCCGGCAGTGAGCAAGAGCACGCATCATATGATATTCGACACCCTGCTCACCGATGCCCACCTCGTTTGCGATCTCCCTATACGTCTGACTTCGCAGCCGATGCATCAGAAAGATCCGACGGGTCCTTCGCGGCATTGCGAGAATTGTCCGCCGCAATGTTCGCCGTAAATCGGCAGCTTCGATGGACCATGCTTGTTCCGGACAAACCGGGGCGTCACGGCCTTCATCCAGCGACAAGAGCCTAGCTTCGTTGCGCCCCTCCCGACGCGATCGCTCGATCAGCAGGTTGCGAGCGGCGCTGAACATGTAGGCGCGAGGATTTTCCAACCGTCCGAACACATCGGCGCACAGCATCCTCGCAAAAACTTCCTGCGCGAGGTCGCCCGCCGCGTCACGGCCCGCACGGCGCCTGAAGAAATGGAACAAGGGTTGTTTCTGCGACCGGTAAAAGGCTTCGAAGGAGGCGGTGCAACCCAGGGCCATCATGAGGGCTCCCGGACTTCGCGCGAAGTTAGCGGCGCATCCCGTGAAGCCCGGTAGAGCGTGATGCCTGCCTCGATCCGATCGAGAATGAAGGTGTCGCGCTCGACCCTGGCGGTGCGAATGTCGGACTTCGAATAAGTCTCGATATTGACGGCGCATCGGTCGCCAAGCTCACTGCGGATGACATCGCGAGCACGGCGCCAGCATCGCTCGTCCGCAAACAGGGGATGATTGACTACAATCCAGAACTCGTAATCGGAGAAGTCGATCGTGCGCTTGTCTTCGTACCAAGATCGACGGGCATAAGGACCGATCAGGATGATCCGTTTGATACGCCCGGGTTCGGGGGCTTGAACCTGATCGGGATCGAAGAAAGCGCGCAGAATGCGCGTGATCCGCTCGATCTCGCGTTGCTTGCGCCGGAGCAGATGCCCGACGCGCGACATCACGACTTCACGCGCGTAAACGTCGTTGTTGATGGGGGTATGCAATTGCAGCTCGCACCGCGGCGGTCCGCGCAATCACGCGCGGATGTGCAAGCGGTGTCCGCTGTGGGCCGACGAAGCGGCTTTCAGCAACCGTCCGACGCGCGGCCGGACCTACATGATGCTGGCAGGACAATCCTCAGGATGGCCGCCAGTCACTCCATCCTGTAAAACGCGCTATGCCAGATTGGCAGATTCCGAGCAAGCCATCTGGGTGCAATGCCTAGGAGACCGTAGCGGCTTTTTCGAGTTCAGCGATCTTGTCGGTGCAAACTTCATGGACCACGCGGCCCAACACTTCGACACGCGCAGCAAGCCAAGTGAGTTCCTCTTTACTGATCTTGTAGTGCTTGGAATAGCGAGCCTTGGTGTAGGCCTCCTTCAACTTCTGGAAGATCGCACGCTCGCGCTGACTTCCCCCCGGCCATACCCCAAAGAGGCGACGATCAAGACCTTCGGCAAGAGACCGAAGAAACGCGATGTTATGATTGTAGGGCGTATAGAAGGTCAATGTGAGCAGGACGCAGGAGTAC
>JAFAED010000192.1 GCA_023424275.1 Pseudomonadota bacterium
CCATCGTCTTCTGGAGAAGCAGCAGATGCGGCTGCGTCTGCATGTCGAAATCGCGCGTGATCGCGAACAGCCCGTCGAGCATCTGCCCGACGCTAAGCTCGCTTACGGGCTTGCCGCGCATCGGCTCGCCGACCGCGCGGAGCGCCGTCGCGAATTCTTCGACATTATGATAGGCGGGGACATATTGCGCCTCGAAATGGATTTCGGCGACGCGGCGGTAGTTGCCCGTGGTCAGGCCATAGAGGATTTCGGCGAGCCAGTAGCGCGCCTGCCGGTTGATCCGCCCCATGATGCCGAAATCGACTGCGGCGATCGTGCCGTCGGCCTTCACGAACAAATTGCCCTGGTGCATGTCGGCGTGAAAGAATCCCTCGGCGATCGCCTGCCGCAGGAAGGCGGTGACGAGGTTCGCCGACAATTTTTCCATGTCGTGCCCCGCAGCGATCAACTGGTCGCGGCGCGAAATCTTGATGCCGTCGATCCAGTCGAGCGTCATCACGCGGCTCGCGGTGCGATCCCAGTCGATCGCGGGCACCTCGTAAGTCGGCACGCCGACCATCGCGTCGCGCAGTTCGGAGGCGGAGGCGGCCTCGCGGCGGAGGTCGAGTTCGCGCAGCGTCCAGCGGCGGAAGTTCGCGATGACCTCGCGCGGGCGGAGCCGCGAGGCTTCGCCGCCGAATGCCTCGAGATGCGCGGCCGCCCATTCATAGGTGTCGATGTCGCGTGCGAACTGCTTGTCGATGCCGGGGCGGCGCACCTTGACCGCGACTTGGCGGCCGTCGGTGGTCACCGCGCGGTGGACCTGCGCGATCGACGCCGATCCGACGGGTTCGGGGTCGAATTCGCTGTAGAGGCTTTCGAGCGGGACCTCGAAGACTGCTTCGATTTCCTGTTTGATGCGCTCGAAAGCGACGGGCGCGAGTGCGTCCTGCAGCGTGAGCAGATTATGCGCGGCTTCCTCGCCGACGAGGTCGGGGCGCGTCGCGAGCGTCTGCCCGAGTTTGACCGCGGCGGGGCCGATCGCCTGGAAGGCGGCGGCATAGTCGGGAATTTTCGGCTGGATCGTCCCCAGTCGAGCGATCCGGCACAGGCGTTTGACGCCCGGCGGCGTCTGCGGCGCGCTTTCGATGCCGCGCAGCGCGCCGTGGCGCGCAAGGATGCGCCCCCACTTCAGCAGGCGAGCAATATGCGTGATCGGTCGGGTCACTCGGCCACCGCTCCCCACTTCGTCATTCCCGCGAAAGCGGGAACCCAGCGTGCTGCGTTATCGTGGTGGGTCCCCGCCTGCGCGGGGACGCTCGCATGCTTTCGCATGCTCACGCTTTCCACCCGCTGTGAATGGCGACGAGACCGCCGAGAATCGGTTCGACCTTCACCGCGGTAAAGCCGGCGTCGCGGATCATCTGCGCAAAGGCGGGCATCGGCGGGAAGCGGCGGATCGATTCGATCAGATAGCGATAGCTGTCCTCATCGTCGGCGATCAGCTTGCCGAGTTTGGGGACCAGATGATGCGAGTAAGCGTCATAGGCCTGCGCGAAGCCCGGCCATTCGTTGGTCGAAAATTCGAGGCAGAAGAAACGCCCGCCATAGCGCAGCACGCGGTGCGCTTCCTGAAGCGCCGCGGGAATGTCGGTGACGTTGCGGATGCCGAAGGCGATCGTATAGGCGTCGAAAAACTGGTCGGGGAAGCTCAGCTTCTCGGCATTCTGCTCGGACCAGACCAGCGTGTCGATGCCGCGCTCGGCCGCGCGTTCCATGCCGACGCCGAGCATGTCGGGGTTGATGTCGGCGACGGTGATGCTCGCGCCGAAGCGTTCCATGCGAAAGGCGATGTCGCCGGTGCCGCCCGCCATGTCGAGGATCGTCTCGCCCTCGCGCGGCTTCACGCGGCGGACGAAGCGGTCTTTCCACAGGCGGTGCATCCCGCCCGACATCGCGTCGTTCATGATGTCGTACTTGCGCGCGACGCGGCTGAACACTTCGCCGACCATCGCGGTCTTCTCGCCCGCGGGGACCTGTTCATAACCGAAGCTGACGGTGTCGGGAGTGGCCATGGAGTGCGCGCCTTTGCGGGGGAGAGGTAAAGTCGAACGGCCTTTAGCGGGGCCTTGCCGCCCGCGCAAATGGCGCGTAGCCCGATGCGCGATATGCCCGAGTTACCCGAAGTCGAAACCACCGTCCGCGGCCTTGCGCCCTTCCTCGAAGGCCAGCGGCTGACCGCGGTCACCACCTTCCGCCCCGACCTGCGCCGGCCCTTTCCCGCCGACCTGGCGCAGCGGCTCACCGGCGCGACGGTCACGACCCTGTCGCGCCGCGCCAAATATGGCGTCATCTCGACCGACCGCGACGATCATATGATCTTCCACCTCGGCATGTCGGGACGCTGGCGCACCGAGGGCGGCGAGGCGGGCAAGCACGACCATCTGCTGCTCGAAACCGACGCGGGGCACCGGCTGTTCCTGCACGACCCGCGACGCTTCGGTTCGGTCGATCTGGTGAGCGGCGACCCGCTGACGCTGTTTCCGGCCTTCGTCACGCTCGGGCCCGAACCCTTGTCCGACGCCTTCGACGCCGCCTATCTCGCCAAGGCGCTCGCGGGCCGCCGCGCGCCGATCAAGGCGATGCTGCTCGACCAGACAATCGTTGCCGGCCTTGGCAACATCTATGTCTGCGAAGCGCTTAACATGGCGCGTATTTCGCCGGTGAAGCCCGCCGCCGATGTATCGAAGGCGAAGCTCGCGGTGCTGGTGCCCGCGATCAAGGAGGTGCTGATCGCCGCCATCGCGGCGGGCGGATCGACCTTGCGCGACTTCCTCAGCCCCGAAGGCGATCTCGGCTATTTCGCAAAGGACTGGCGCGTCTATGGCCGCGAGGGCGAGGCGTGCGAATGCGGCGGGACGATCGCGCGGATCGTGCAATCGGGCCGGTCGACCTTCTATTGCCCCAAATGCCAGCGATAATGCGGGTAATTGCCCGCAAAGCCATTGACCAAACCCGCCTTCATCGCTATGCGCGCACCCTTCGAGCAGGGTCCGGTCGTCCGGAACCGGCCGCATCCGGACATTGATTCGCTGCATATGCGCGATTCGGCTGCTCCGTTGAGGCTGTGCTCCGACCATGTAGACCGTTTGAAAGACTAGAGGAATTTATGGCCAATACGCCGCAGGCAAAGAAGCGCATCCGCCGCAACACCGCGCGCACCATCGTGAACAAGAATCGCGT
>JAFAED010000214.1 GCA_023424275.1 Pseudomonadota bacterium
GATTGCTGCGGCTGTGACGCGGCGGTGGCAGGAAGTGTACACAGCCGGGACCGACACGACGCCGGTTTTCCGCCCGCTCGATCTGCGTTTTGAGCATTTCATCCGAAAGGTAGAGGTGGTCTTCCGCCCCGACGAGGTCGGCCGGGAGCGCGCTCTCGATGATCTGAGCGACGGCCAGAGGTCGCTCTTCCATTTGGCGATGACCGCAGCGACACTGGACGTTGAAGCCGGGATCGTGGCCGATCCTGCTGGGGCCGGTTTCCAGGCTGGCGGCGTACCGTTACCGGCGCTCACGCTCATCGCGATCGAAGAGCCCGAGAACAATCTCGCTCCCTTTTATCTCTCCCGCATCGTTCGGCAGATTCAGGACCTGACGAAGTCGCCGCAGGCTCAGGCCGTTGTCTCCAGCCATTCCCCGAGCATCTTAGCCCGAGTTAATCCGACTCAGGTCCGGCACTTCCGGCTCGATCCGCACGATCGAACGGCTCGAATTCGCCCGATCAACCTCCCTGTCGGCGAGGAAGAGGCATCGAAATTCGTCCGCGAGGCCGTGCGTACCTACCCCGAACTCTATTTCGCGCGCTTCGTCGTGCTGGGGGAAGGTGCCTCGGAAGAGGTCGTTCTTCCGCGTCTTGCCGAGGCGATGGGTCTCGACATCGACCGATCCTTCGTCGCGGTCGTTCCGCTCGGCGGTCGCCACGTAAACCACCTCTGGCGACTACTCACCGATCTCGACATCCCTCACGCAACCCTACTGGATCTCGACTGGGGCCGTTCGGGGGGCGGATGGGGGCGAATCAAAACGGCCTGCACGCAACTGCTCGCGAACAACGTCACGCCGCAGGCTATCTTCGGGCAATACCTCAATCCTCAAGGCCCAGCGGTCAATCTGGCGGCTTTCGACAATCTGCCGATCGAGGACTTCGCGACTATCACCCAATGGTTGAATTGGCTGCGCCAGTTCAACATCTTCTTCTGTACGCCGCTCGATCTCGACTATTCGATGCTGAAGGCCTTTCCACTTGCCTATCAGGTCGTCGAACCCGGCCGCCAAGGACCGTCGCCCGCCGGCGAGCCGTTCACCTTCGAAGAGATTCTCGCGCACCAGCAGTCGCGCAACGGAACCGAGCAACGCCTTGATCCGAAGGAAGTCTTTTCGCACGCCTACACGAAGATCGGAAAGGCTTTCGCCAAGGAAATCGCCCGCAACCCGACCGCCGAAAGCGACATTATCGCGGCGCAGGCCTGGGGTCCGATCGGCTGGCGTTTGGGCATGCCTTCCAACGGATAGCCGTTCATCCCGTCAGGCAAGCACAAATCAGGGGCGGAACGGCAGGATTTCCGCCCCATTTTGCGTCCGGTGGACCGCCCCGCGCCGCCAACGCCGAATCGGGTTTGGCGGGTGATGCATCAGCATCGTCATGCCCGACGATGGTTCAAAGACACAGAAGCAAAGCCGAGCCGGGGCCCCTCGAGGGTCCCGGGCGACGGCAGCGCGTCCTGTGGTCTGCGACCTGCCGGACATGCTGTCGCTGCTCCCGGGAGAGGCCAGGCTCGTCGAATGTCATCTCGCCGAGCTCCTGCGCCTCCTCTTCGAATGAAGCGGCAGAAATGGTGAAACACATTGAATTGAAGGAAACAGAAAATGGTGAAGCCCAAGGTAGCACTCACTGCATTTGGCTACGTGCGCGTGTCGGTCGACGAAGAAGATGGCAATAATGCCAGCATCGCCAGCCAGAAGGCGGCGATCGAAGCCTATGCGGAGAGGGAGGGGATCGAACTTATCGGCATTTTTGAGGAGCCCGGGGTCTCAGGCCGCAAGCTTGCCCGCAAGCAGTTCGACAAGATGATCGATCTCGCGACCGGCCCCGACCATCCGGTACAGGTCGTCATCGTCTATAATCTTAACCGGTTCGCCCGGCGCCTGCTGACGCAGGTTGTCGCGGAGCATCGTCTGCAGAATGCCGGTGTCCGCCTCATTTCGATCACCGAAGACTTCGGCCCCGGCCCGAACGGTCAGATGATGCGCTCCATGGTCGCGATCATGAACGAAAAATATGCTAATGACGCGTCATTGTTCACACGCCGCGATCGTCGGACCAACGCCCGGAGTGGCTATTGGAACGGCGGCACCGTTCCCTTTGGTTACAGAACGGAAACCGCCGCTATCGAAGGTAACAAGGAGCGCAAGAAGCTAGCGATCGTCGAGCACGAAGCCGCTGTCGTTCGCCGTATCTACGCTCTGGCCCGCGATGGCCTCAGCGGCCAGCCGATGGGGACCCGGTCTATAGCCGAATGGCTCAAAGCAAACGGCTACACCATGCGCGGCAATCCCTTCTTTCATTCCGCGGTCGCCGGCATTCTGACGCGGTCGTACTATCGCGGAGCCTACCCAGACAAAACTGCGGACGATAACGGTCGCGTCCCCGGACCCGAGGACTGGATCTGGGTCGAATGCCCCCGCATCATCGAACCCGAAGAAGCAGAATCAGTAGCCGCAATTCGCGCAAAGGCGGCGCCAGCCAAGACGCCGCCGCGCATTACCAATGGTCCCACGCTGCTCACCGGTCTTGCGATTTGCGACAATCCTGCCTGCGGTCGCGGGCTTACGATCCGGACGGGCAAAGGCGGCCAGTACAGCTACTATGCTTGCAGCGCTAAGGTGAATGGGTCTGCGGACCGCTGCTCCTGCAAGAGCATTCGTGAAGAACAGCTCGACGAAATCGTGCTCCAAGCACTGAAAGAGCGCATTCTCGAGCCCGCCCGGCTCCGCGAATTGCTGGGCCATGTGATCGAGGCTTCGGACGAGGCCAATGAACGCCGTGCGCATGATCTCCAGCAGACGCGCGCAGAACGCACTCGAGCCGAAACCGCCATTGGCAAGCTCATGGAACTGGTCGAGACCGGCCTCATGTCGCCGCGTGATCCGACAGTCGCCAAGCGTTTCGCTGACCATCGCACCCGCGTAGCCGCGCTGAACGATACCATCGAGAGCCTCGAACGGCAGCTGGAGAAAGGTAAGCGCCGCATTACGCCCGAAATCATCGATCGTTTCGGCGCCATGCTCCGGGAAAAGCTTGAGGCCGAAAACCCCGCTCTGCGGAAAGCTTACGTCCGCCTAATCGTCGGCAAGGTTGGCCTCGGCAACGACCAGATCACAATCTGCGGCTCGAAACTCGCACTCGAACATGCGCTCGTCCGGGGCGATCGCCACCCCGGCGGGGTGGTGCCCAGTTTTGACCGGGAATGGTGCCCAGAAGAGGAC
>JAFAED010000242.1 GCA_023424275.1 Pseudomonadota bacterium
CGTCTCCCCTACGACCGTCTGCTGCTTGCGACGGGCGGCACGCCGAAACCCCTTCCACTCGCCGAGAAGCCGAAGCCCGACATTCTTCCGCTACGTACCCTCGATGACGCCGAGACCATTGCCGCGCGCCTCCGTCCCGACAAGCATGCGCTGATCATCGGCGGCGGCTGGATCGGGCTCGAGGTAGCCGCCTCCGCCCGCCGTGCAGGACTTGAGGTGACGATCGTCGAGGCGTCGGGCCGACTATGCTCGCGCGCGCTGCCCGCCGAGCCTGCCGCGATCATCGCCGGGTTCCACCGGCAGAAAGGCGTGACGCTCCGTCTCGGTCGGACCTTGGTCTTGCTCGACGAGCCCAAGGATCGCCCCGGCGGCGTGCGAGCGCTTCTCGACGACGGCAGCCTGGTAGATGCCGATTTCGTGATCGCGGGTATCGGGATGGAGCCGGATATCGCGCTCGCGCGCGACGCGGGGCTTGCCACGGCTGCGGGCATCTTGATCGACCCGGATGGCCGGACCAGCGACCCCGCGATCTTTGCGGCGGGCGACGCTTCCGAGACCGAGACGCCTGCAGGACGGATCCGCCAGGAATCCTGGGCCAACGCCAACGAACAGGCCGAGGCCGCCGCCGCCGCAATGCTCGGTCTCCCTCGTCCGCTGCGACCGCCCCCGTGGTTCTGGTCGGACCAGTTCGATGTGAACATCCAGATCCTTGGCCGGCTGGACGGAGAGACGAGCGCGATGACCGGCGATCCCGCCGTCGGCGACGGCTGCTGGTTCAGTTTCACCGGCGGCCTCCTCGCCGGCGTGGCGGCCTTCAACCGCCCCCGCGATATTCAGGTGATCCGGCGTGTTCTGCAGCGCGCAATTGCGGTCGATCCCGAATTTCTCGCCGCGGTGGGAGACGATCTCGCGCTGCTGCTGCAGCCACGCGTCGACGCACCGAGCCGCTGACGCAACCAGTCCCGATGGAGACGCACCCGTGACGACCCAGACTCCGCGGCCGATACCAACGGTCAGCTCGCTTGTCGCCCACCATGCCGATGCGCATCCGGACCGGATCGCGATCCGCTTCGAGGGCCGCGACTGGCGCTATGCCGAGCTTGCGGCCTGCGTCGAAAAAGCCGCAGCGGCGCTCGCCGCCGACGGTGTCGGTCGCGGTACGAGGATCGCCTATCTCGGCAAGAATGTCGGAGCCTATTTCGTTATTCTTTATGCCGCCGCCCGGATCGGCGCGGCGATGGTTCCCATCGGCTGGCGGCTCGCCCCACCCGAGGTCCGTTATATACTCGAAGACACAGAAGCGGCGCTCCTGTTCACCGACGCCGAGCATGAGCCCGTCGGCCTTGCGCTGGCGGACAGCATCCCAGCGCTGCGCCGCGTCATCGGGCTAGAAGCGCAATGTGCGAGCGGCGGGCTGGAGGCCTATCTCGAGACCGGAGCCAGTGTCGTTCCCGAGGTGGTCGACGAGACCAGCAGCGCCTTTCTCCAGCTTTACACCTCCGGCACGACCGGGCATCCCAAAGGCGTTCTGCTAAACGCGGTGAACATATTCGCGATGCGGCTGCGCTGCGCGGAAGCGGGTATCGACTGGGATCTTTGGGACGACGAGGAGGTCGCGCTCGTTGCCATGCCGGTCGCCCACATCGGCGGCACGGGCTATGGGTTGATGGCCCTCTTTCACGGCGCGACGGCGCTCGTCGCCCGCGAATTTTCTCCGGATGCCGTGCTCGAGAGCATCCGGACCGAGCGCGTCAGCAAATTCTTCATCGTGCCAACCGCGCTCCAGATCCTGGTGCGGCACCCCGACGCCCGCTCGACCGATTTTTCGCGCGTTCGTCATATCCTTTATGGCGCCTCACCGATGCCGCTCGCGCTTCTCCGCGAGGCGCTCGAGGTCATCGGGGCGGGGATGGTCCAGCAATATGGCATGACCGAAACCGCCGGGACGGTCGTTGCGCTCGGCGCCGAGGATCATGACGTGGCGGGAAATGAAAGAATGAAGTCCGCAGGCAAGGCGCTTCCCGGCGTCGAACTGCGGATCGTCGGCGATACCGGCGAGACGCTCGGCCCCGGCGAGATCGGCGAGATCATGGTCCATTCCGAGGCAGTGATGTGCGGCTACTGGAACCAGCGCGAGGCGACAGCAAAAGCGCTCGATAAGAGCGGCTGGCTGAGAACCGGCGATGCGGGCTTCCTCGATGCCGATGGCTATCTGTTCATTTGCGACCGGGTGAAGGACATGATCGTCTCGGGCGGAGAGAATGTTTACCCGGCGGAGGTCGAGGCCGTACTCTATGCGCACCCGACGGTTGCCGAGGCCGCGGTTATCGGAGTTCCGGACGCGAAGTGGGGCGAGGCCGTCAAGGCGATTATCGTGCCGAGACCCGGTGCCGCCATCGACGAGCGCGAACTGATCGCATTTGCCAGAGCTTCGCTTGCCGGGTTCAAGGTGCCGAAATCGGTCGACATCGCAGCGGAACTGCCGCGCAATGCGAGCGGCAAGATCCTGAAGAAGGATCTGAAGGCTCCCTTCTGGAGCGGACACGACCGCCTCGTGAACTAGTTCGCGGAGCGGAGCGTGCGCCGGGAGCGCCGAGGCTCTACTTCTATCCCGACATCAGCCTGCTGCGGCTAAAAAAAGATCCGCCCCGGCGACAAGGCGCCGGGGCGAGATCGGTTCCACCTCCCATTTCCCCCGGGGAGGCAGCCCCCTAGTAGCGCACCGTGAACTGCGCCGCGATCGTCCGCGGCCGTTCGACGCTCGCCGCATATCCTGTGTAGAAAGGCGGCGCATTATAGGCGGAGTCGATGATGTAATCGTTCGTCAGGTTGCGTCCGAGGAGCGCGATCTCGTAGCGACCTTCGTCGAAGCCGAGCGCGATGCGGGCATTGAGCCGCTGCGCCGAACCAAAGTCGTACAGGAACTCGGCTGCCGGCGGATTGGCCGAGCTTGGCGCCCGATAGAATTGCGAGCTGCGCCATTCCAGATCGACGCCGGCCGTCAGTTCGACCGCGCCGAAGCCGTGACGATATTCGGCGCCGAGGTTGCCGCTCCACTTCGGCGAGAAGGTGAGCGGAACATCATTGGTGGTGTCGCGCGTGTCGGCATAGGTGACCGCGGCGGTCAGGCTGAGTCCTTCGACCGGGCGGACCAGCGCATCGAGCGTGAAGCCGTCGGACTTCTGGTCAAGCGACCGGTAGACGAGCAGCGCGCCGTCGGCGAAGGCATTCTGGAAATTGTCGACCCGGACCCGGAAGCCCGAAAGATTGACGTAGCCGACGCCCGGGATGCTGTACTTGATCCCCGCCTCGAGCGTCCGGGCGCTTTCTTCCGCGAACTGGGCCCCCGACCGGAACGCATCATAGGTCGGTGCCGGCTTTGGCTGATTGTTGAACCCGCCCGACTTAGTGCCGCGGCCATAGGAGACATAGGTCATGAGATCGGGACTGAATTCATACTTCGCCGAAACGCTGTAATCGACGGTCGAACGCGACCGCTTGACCAGCGTTGCCGGAAACGGGGGCTGCGAGACGTTCGAATAGGGTCCCGCGACGATCCGCGTGTTGCCGATAACCGCACGCTTTTCTTCGCCCGTGACGCGAATGCCCCCCGAAAATTCGAGCCCGTCGACCGGCTTGACATTGGCCTGACCGAAGGCGGACAGCGTCTTGGTCGTCTGGTCGAAGGCGAAATCGGTGCTGCCGATCGCTGTGCGCGCCTGGATCGGCGTCGAGAACTCGTCATGGCCGAAATATCCGCCGACAAGCCAGCCGAAGGCCGGATTGCTGTCGGACGAGAGACGCAGTTCCTGGGAGAAAAGCTTGTCGCGCTCGCCAAAGCTCGCCGCAAAAAGAGCGGTGGGCAAGAGGTCGGCGTCGATCGAGCTCAGCGCGCGATACTTCTGGAAACCGGTGATCGACGTCAGCGTGACGCCATCGAAGTCGAGTGTCGCCGTCGCCCCGGCACGGTGGCCGCGATACTTGTCTCCGGTCGGACCGAAGGGACCGCCCGCGCCGCTGAAATTCGTGCGGCCGGGCGTCGTCGGGACGAGCGGATGCGCGACGAAGGAGACGGGAACATAGGTGCTGCCGTCGGCCGTGCGGTGATCATATTGATAGATGAGGTCGAGGGTGAAGTTCGAGGTCGGAGTCCACTGCGCCGAGGCGCGCCCGCTGTAGCTCTTGATCGCCGTCTCGTCGCGATCGAGCGTCGCATTGTGGATCCAGCCGCCATCGTCGCGATACTGGCCGGCGAAACGGAGCTTCAGGCTGTCCGACACGGGCACGTTGACCATCGCCTCGCCATAGGTGGAGTCGAGTTCGAACTCGTACCGTCCGGTCAGCGACGCCGCGAAATCGGCCTTGGGCTTTTGCGTGTTGATCATGACCGCGCCGAGGCTGGCGTTCTTGCCGAGGATCGCCTGGGTCCCCTTCACGACCTCGATGCTTGCGAGATCGTAGGTTCCGATCAGCATCGAACGGCCATGACCGTTGGCGACGCCGTTGAAGAAGGGCATGACCGACTGCTCGAAGGTCGTCCCCGCGCCGCCGGTTCCCATACCGTAGAGGAACAGCGCCGGATTGCCGAGCGGGCTGGTGTAGATCTGCATGCTCGGCACAAGACGCCCGATGTTCGTGACGTCGACGATCTGCGCGGTCTGGACATCGGCGCCGCTGATCGCCTGGATCGTCGCGGCGGTATCCTGCAGATTGGACGTGCGCTTGAGCGCCGTGACGACAATCGTCTCGTCGCCCGAAGCCGAGCTATCTGTCGTATCGGCGGGCGCGCCCGCCGGAGCCGACTGGGCCTGCGCTGACGAGGCAATCGCAGCGACGGACACAGTCACGAAAAGGCTGAAAAACCGAGTCATAATCCCCTCCTTCTGGTTTTTATTTTCTTACTGATTTTCACACTAATATGAATTTAGCAAATCGTTTTTATCCACACGGACTATTTAATATCCCGTGCCTCCGGGCGCGTTCAGGCCTCCGGGGTCTGCAGGCTGTGATATCCGAGCGAACGCCGGGCCACGTCGAGCCGCATGCCGCCGCGCAGCAGGCTCCGGATCCGGTCCTCGCTGGCCTCGATCGCTTCCGCCGCTTCGATCACCTCGGTAACGCGGTCGGTCGGGACCGCGACGACACCGTCGGCGTCGCCGGCCAGCCAGTCGCCTGGCGCGACGCGCACGCCGGCAAGCTGGACGGCCACATTATAGGCATCGGCGGTCACCCGGTCCTTGCCGGTGCGCATCGTATTCCCGAGCGCAAACACGGGGTAGCCAAGTTCGACGCAGCGGTCGCTGTCGCGGCAGACACCGTCGATCACGGTGCCCGCGACACGTCGTTCCGACGCGAAGAATGTCATGATGTCGCCCCAGACGGTGGCATCGCGCCGGCCGTCATTGGCGATGACCACAACCTGCCCCTCGGCGACATCGTCGAGATAGTCGCCAACAATCCCGCCCGTAGTTCCGACCGGCAACATCCGCACGGTGAAGGCTCGCCCGGCAAAGCGCATCGAGCGAACGACGGGCATGATACCCAGGATCTGGCCTTCGATGCCCAGCTTGTCGAGAGCATCCGAAAGAGCCGTAGTGCCCGCCTTCACGAGGCGCGTGCGAATATCGTCGTCGGTCATTTCACAATCTCTCCAAGCAGATCTTCATAGTCCCGGCCCATCACCTCGGTGATCGGGATGCCCGAGGCGATGTCGCGGGCCATCAGCTGCTCGCGCGCGAATATCCGCTCGGCGACCCTAAGGATCGACACGATTTGATCTGCGGGCAGGAAGACCGTGCCGCTGGCGTCGGCGATGACCCAGTCCCCCGGTTTCACCGCCACGCCCCCAATGGTGACCGGCTCCTCGAAGCCGAGTTCGGCAACACGGCCGCGGGCGGTAACGGCGACCCCGGCGCGCGCGAAAACCGGAAGGCCGAGTTCGGCTGCCTCGTCGACATCACGCACAGCACCGTCGACGATGACCGCAGCGACACCGCGCGCGAGGGCGCCGCGGGAAAGCAGCCCCCCCCACCCCGACACATCAAGCCGGCCGCGATGTTCGACGACGATGATGTCGCCCGGATCGGCCGCCAGGATCGCCCGTGTTCCCAGATGGACCTTGGGGAGCCCGGCGACCGGTGCCCCGAGCCTGACGGTGCGCGCCCGTCCGGCAACGCGTCCACGCACGGTCAAGGCCACCAGGCCGGTAACGGCACCGCTGTGCCCGAGCGCGTCAAGCGCGTCGGAAAGGGTGGGCGTGTCGAGCGCCAGCAGGCGCGCGCGAATATCGGGTTGATCGGTCATAGCGTGTCTCCGGCCGGGTCAGTCGGCGATCCATGCGATCGCTTCGCACTGGACGAGGATGTTGGCAGCGAGGTCGGGATTGGCGGTCACATGGCGCGCCGGGCGTGCGGCAGCGTCGGGAAAGCACGCGAGCCAGGCGTCGTTGACGAGCGGGCGAATGCCGCTTTCGCGGACCTGAAAGCTGAGCTTTGCTACCGAGTCTAGACTGCCGCCAGCCGCAGTCATGATGGCCGCGAGATTGTCGAAGACGAGCCGAACCTGCTCGGCCGCATCATCGGGTATCGCTCCCCGTTCGCGGTCGAGACCGAAGATGCTTCCGGTGACGACGAGCGGTCCGACACGCGAGGCGGCCGGGATGGGCTGCGCTCCATGACGGAAACCTTCGACCTCTATGCTGCGCCGTCCGCTCATGCCGCGGCCTCCTTCCAGACCGCAAACCCGCAGCCGATGCCGGTGCCGGCCGGTGTCCGACGGATCGGTTCATATTCGGCCCAGGCGAGAGGAAGATGCCCGACCGATCCCGCCGTCATCACCCAGTTCAGTATCTCGGAAGACCCCTCCTTCAGCGCCTCGAACGGCAGGTTGCGCAGGATCGTGCCCTCGGGCTCAGCGAGGCCCGCGATCACCTGCCGGTCGAGCTCCTCCTCGACGACGAAGTGGCTGAGACCGCCCGATGCCAGGACCGCGACCCTGAGATCGAGCGAACTCGCCTCTACCGCTTCCCGGATTTTGCGCCCGATGTCGAAGCATCGCGCCGGACGCGGGACATTCGGCGGGAAATAGGTGTTGAGAAGAATGGGGATCATCGGGATGGACTTGCCGCCGAACAGGCGTTCGGCAGGAAAGCCGAAAGCATGGCCGAACCCCGCATTGTCGGGGTCGGTCACCCTGTCGGCGATCGCGAGGTCGACCTCGCGTTCCATCAGGCCTTCGATC
>JAFAED010000194.1 GCA_023424275.1 Pseudomonadota bacterium
GCCGGGAGCAGCGTGACGACGCTCGCGCTCGGCTGCGCGACGCCCTTCCCTTCGCTCGCGGCGCTCGCGGCGGTGCATCTGCGCCGCCGCGACGGGCTGGCGCTGATGGTCATGGCGTGGGCGGTCAGCCAGCTCGTCGGCTTCCTTCTGCTCGGCTATCCGCGCGGCGGCAGCACGCTGGCATGGGGTGCCGGGCTGGGCACGGCGGCGGTCGGATCGGCGCTGGCGAGCTATGCCGCGCTGGGCGCTCTCCGCTACCGTTCGGTCGCGGCGCAGCTCAGCCTCGCCTATGCGGCGGGCTTCACCGCGTTCAAGGGCATCATCCTCTGCTGGGCGCTTGTGCTCGGCGGGCTGCACAGCGTGATGGAGCCCGATCTGCTCGCCGAGCAGTTCCTGCGCAATGCCGCGATCCTGATCGGGCTTTACGCGCTCTATCGCGCGCTCGTCGCGGTCGGCGTTCCCGCGCCGCCGCAGGCGGCGACCGCCTGATGCTGACGCGCGTCGACCCGGGCCCTGCGGTCGTGGTGTGCAACACATGCCGCCACAGCCGCGCGGCGCAGGTCGACGCCGACGGCGTGCGCGGCGGCGCACGACTTGCCCGCGAAATGAAGCGTCTCCAGCAGGACGAGCCGCGCTACGCGGGCATCGCGGTGCAGGAAATGGCGTGCCTCTTTGCGTGTCAGGATCATTGCACCGTCCACCTGCGCGCGCCCGACAAGGTTGGCTATGTCCTCGGCCGCTTCAGCGGCGATGAGGAGTCCGCGCGCGCGATCCTCGACTATGCGGTCCATTACGCCGCGAGCGAGCATGGCCGCGTCGCCTATGCGCTGTGGCCCGACGGGGTCAAAGGCCATTTCATCACCCGCACCCCTCCCCCCGGATTTGTCGCCGAATGACCAATTTTGCTTCCGTTCAGGCCTTTGAGGCCGCGCTCGCCGATCTTCGCGAACCCAATGCCGGCGCGGCCGCCGATGCGCGCGTGCGGCAGGGCGAGCTCACCAAGCCCGCCGGGTCGCTGGGCCGGCTCGAGGAGATCGCGGTCTTTTTCGCGGGCTGGCAGGGCAAGCCACGTCCGCGGATCGACCGCGCGCGCGCCGCGATCTTCGCGGGCAATCACGGCGTCACCGTCCACGGCGTCAGCGCCTTTCCGCCCAGCGTCACCGCGCAGATGGTCGCGAATTTCGCAAACGGGGGCGCGGCGATCAATGCGCTGGCCGAAACGGCGGGGCTCGAACTGGCCGTCGTTGCGCTCGACCTCGACCGGCCGACCGCCGACTTCACGGTCGGGGCCGCGATGAGCGAGGCCGAATGCCTCGACGCGCTGAACCGCGGCGCGGCGGTGGTCGACGACGACCTCGACCTGATCGTCCTCGGCGAAATGGGTATCGGCAATTCGACCGCTGCCGCCGCGCTTTGCGCGCGCAGCTTCGCGGGGAGCGTCGCCGGTTGGGCGGGACCGGGAACGGGGGTCGACGGACATGGTGTCGCGCGCAAGGTCGCGGTGATAGAACGCGCGCTCGCTTGTCACCGCGACGCGCCGCGATCGGCATTCGAGACACTGCGCCGTGTTGGCGGGCGCGAGATTGCGGGGCTCGCGGGTGCGATCTTGCGCGCGCGCCAGCTCGGGGTGCCCGTGCTGCTCGACGGGTTCATCTGCACCTCGGCGATCGCGCCGCTCGCGGCCGAGAATCCGGCGATCGTCGACCATTGCATCGCCGGCCATTGCTCGGCCGAACCGGGGCACCGCCGCCTGCTCGCCCTGCTCGGGCTCGACCCGCTGCTGTCGCTCGACATGCGGCTGGGCGAAGGCAGCGGCGCGGCGGTCGCCGCCAATATCGTGCGCAGCGCGCTCGCCGCGCACGACCGGATGGCGACCTTTGCCGAGGCCGAGGTTTCGGCATCGCTATGACGGGCTTCGCGCTCCATCTGCTGCGCCACGGCGCGCCCGAAACGCCGGGCCTGCTGATGGGACGCACCGACGGGGCGCCCACCGCCGAAGGCGTCGCCGCCTGCGTCGCGCAGGCGCGGAACCTTGGTGTCGAACGTCTGATCGCATCGGACCTTCACCGCTGCCGCGCCGCAGGCGACGCGATCGCCGCCGCGACCGGCCTGCCGCTGATCGTCGATCCGCGCTGGCGCGAACTCGATTTCGGTGACTGGGACGGCCAGCCGGCGAGCGCCGTCGACGCGGAAGCGCTACACCGTTTCCACGACGACCCCGACGCCAATCCGCCGCCCGGGGGCGAGCGCTGGTCGGCGCTGGTCGCGCGCGTTTCGGCAGCGATCGCCGACCTCGCGCCGGTGCCGACGCTGGTCGTCACGCATGGCGGCGCGATGCGCGCGGCGCTGCATATCCTGTGCGGCTTCGACCAGCGCCATAGCTGGGCGTTCGACCTGCCCTATGCCGCGCGCCTGTCGCTCCGCGTCTGGCCGGGCGAAGCGCCCGCCGCGCAGATCACGGGCCTTGCGCCATGAAAGGGCTGATCGTCGCGATCCAGTTCCTGACGCGGCTGCCGACCCCGCGCATCCCGGTGTCGGGCGAGGAATTTACGGCGTCGATGCGCTGGTTCCCCGCGGTCGGGCTGATCGTGGGGGCGATGGTCGCGGCGGGCGGCTGGGCCGGGGCGCGGATCGACCCGTGGACGGGCGCGCTGTGCGCGCTCCTCCTCTGGGTCGCGGTGACCGGCGCGCTGCACCTCGACGGGCTGGGCGATATCGCCGACGCGAGCGGCGCGGCGCATAAGGACCGCGACCGGCTGCTCGCGGTGCTCGGCGACCCGCATGCAGGCAGCTTTGCGGTGGTCGCCATCGCGCTGCAATTGATCGCCAAGCTGGTGCTGCTGCACGCCGCGATCGATCGCGGGATGTTCGTCGCCATCGCGCTCATTCCCTTCGCGGCGCGCATCGGCCCGCTCATCTGGTCGCGCGCGCTGCCCGACCTGCACGCGGGGCTCGGATCGCGCTTCCGCGGCGCCGTCCGCCCGGTCGATTTCCTGATCTGGGGCGCGCTGCTGGTCGCAGCCGCATGGGTGTCACCGTCGCTGCTGATCGCGCCGCTGGTCTTCCTGTTCTGGGGATGGTGGCTGATGCGCCGGATCGGCGGCATTTCGGGCGACGGGCATGGCGCGGGGATCGAGATAAGCGAAAGCCTGCTGCTCGCCGCCGCGCTGCTGCTGGCGCACGCCGCATGACCGACGCATGGACCTGGCACGGCGGCAGCATCGAGGCCGCACGGCAGCATTTCGGGGACGGCGACTGGATCGACCTGTCGACCGGCATCAACTCGCAGCCATGGCCCGTCGCCGCCGGCATGGCTTTCGACTGGCAGCGGCTGCCCGGCATGCAGGCGCTCGCGCGGCTCGAAGCCGTCGCCGCCGCCTTTTTCGGGGTCGATGCACGTTTCGTCTGCGCGGTGCCGGGGACCGAGATCGGGCTGCGGCTCGTCGGTGCGCTCGTCGATGGCCCCGCGCGCCATGTCGCCCCCGGATATCGCACGCATGGCGCGATGATCGCCGGCAGCGATCCGGTCGACTGGCACGAAGCGCAGGACGCGACCGGCACCCTGATCCTCGCGAACCCCAATAATCCCGACGGCCGCGCCATTCCCGCCGACACGATGCGCGACCTGCTGGCGCGGCGCGACGGCTGGCTGCTGGTCGACGAGGCCTTTGCCGACGCCGATCCGGCCCTCAGCATCGCGGCGTCGGTCGATGACGCCCGAAAGCTGATCGTCTTTCGTTCGTTCGGCAAATTCTTCGGGCTCGCGGGGGTCCGGCTCGGCTTCGTCATCGGCCCGCAGGCCATTGCCGCGATGCTGCGCGAACGGATCGGCGCGTGGCCGCTGTCCGCAGCGGCGATCGCGATCGGCACCGCCGCCTATGCCGATGCTGGCTGGATCGCGGCAACCCGGCGGCGCCTGCCCGAAGCCGCAGCGACACTCGACGCGCTGCTCCTGCGGTGCGGGTTTAGGCCGCTCGGTGCCTGTCCGCTGTTCCGCCTGATCGAAACCGGCGACGCGCACGCGCTGTTCGATCGCCTCGCCCGACGCGCCATCCTCACCCGCCCGTTCGCCGCCCAGCCGCACTGGCTGCGGATCGGCCTTCCCGCCGATTCCGACGCGCTGGCGCGGCTGGGCGCGGCGCTCGCCAATGGCTGATCCGATCGCGCTCGCCGCCTTGGCGCTCGACGCCGCGCTCGGCTGGCCGCAGGCGCTCTACCGCCGCATCGGTCACCCCGTCGGGCTGTTCGCGCGCATCATCAATGCGTGCGAGGCGCGCTGGAACCGGAGCGCGAGCAGCTTTGCCGCGCGGCGCGCCTGTGGCGCGCTGACTTTGGTCATCCTGCTGCTCGTCGCGGGCGGCCTCGCCTTGGCGGCGCATCAAGCCCTGCGCCACATCTTCGGCAACTGGAGCTGGATCGGGGCCGCGATCCTCGCCTGGCCCGCACTCGCGCAGCGCAGCCTGTTCGATCATGTCCGCGCGGTCGGCGACCGGATCGATGCCGGCGACCTCCCCGGCGCGCGCGCCGCCGTCGGCCTGATCGTCGGCCGCGATACCGCTGCGCTCGACGAAGCAGGGGTCGCACGCGCGGCGATCGAAAGCCTCGCCGAAAGCTTCTGCGACGGCGTTGCCGCACCGCTGTTCTGGCTGCTCCTGCTCGGCCTGCCCGGCGTCTGGGCATATAAGGCGGCCAACACCGCCGACAGCCTGATCGGCCACCGCGAGGAACGTTGGCGCGCCTTCGGCTGGGCCTCCGCGCGCACCGACGATCTCGCGAACTGGATTCCCGCGCGGCTGGCGGGGACGCTCGTCTGCCTCGCCGGCGGCGGCGGATGGCGCGTCCTGCGGCGCGACGCGCGCAAACATGCCTCACCCAACGCCGGCTGGACCGAAGCGGCGATGGCGGGCGTTCTGGGGCTTCGGCTCGCGGGTCCGATCGCCTATGACGGGGTGATGCACGACAAGCCATGGATCGGGGACGGTGACAGCGACGCGGGCGGCGAAGAGATCGACCGCGCGCTCGCCGTCTATCTGCGCGCCTGTCTGCTGCTCTGGCTGATCGCGGGGGTTGCGGCATGGCTGCGCTGATGTTGCAGGGTACCGGGTCCGACGTCGGCAAGTCGGTGCTCGTCGCCGCGCTCTGCCGCGCGCTCGTCCACCGGGGGCTCCGCGTCCGGCCGTTCAAGCCGCAGAATATGTCGAACAATGCCGCCGTCACCGTCGACGGCGGCGAGATCGGGCGCGCGCAGGCGTTGCAGGCAATGGCGTGCCGGGTCGAACCGCATAGCGACATGAACCCGGTGCTGCTCAAACCGCAGGCCGACTGCACCTCGCAGCTTATCGTCCATGGCCGCGTGCGCGGCACGCTGGGCAGCGGCAATTTCCGCGAAGCGCGCGGCGCGCTGATGATCGAGGTGCTCGAAAGCTATGAACGGCTACGCCCCGAATGCGATATCGTCATCGTCGAAGGCGCTGGGTCGCCCGCCGAGATCAACCTGCGCGCGGGCGACATCGCGAACATGGGCTTTGCGTGCGCCGCGAACGTGCCCGTGGTGCTGATCGGCGATATCGACCGCGGCGGCGTGATCGCCTCGCTCGTCGGCACACGCGCGGTGATCGATCCCGACGATGCCGCAATGATCCGGGGCTTCCTGATCAACAAGTTCCGCGGCGATCCGGCGCTGTTCGAGGATGGCTATCGCGAGATTGAAAAGCGCAGCGGCTGGCCCGGCTTCGGCGTCATCCCGTGGCTGAAGGCGGCGGCGCGCCTGCCGAGCGAGGATGCCGTGATCCTCGAACGCCCCGCCGATCCGCGCGAAGGCCGCAAGCTGA
Organism: Pseudomonadota bacterium; assembly: GCA_023424275.1. Taxonomy (GTDB): domain Bacteria; phylum Pseudomonadota; class Alphaproteobacteria; order Sphingomonadales; family Sphingomonadaceae; genus Sphingopyxis. Next base: position 5,832 of record JAFAED010000194.1, read on the forward strand.
TCGCCTGCCCGATCCTGCCGCGCATTTCGAACTTCGACGATCTCGACCCCTTCAAACTCGAACCCGGCGTCGAGCTGGTCATGGTGCCGCCGGGGCGCCCGATCCCCGCCGAAGCTGCGATCATCGTGCTGCCCGGATCGAAAGCGACGATCGCCGACCTCGCCGCGCTGCGCGCCGAGGGCTGGGATATCGACATCATGGCGCATCACCGGCGCGGCGGGCTGATCGTCGGGCTGTGCGGCGGGTATCAGATGCTCGGGCGGCGGATCGCCGATCCGCTGGGGATCGAGGGCGCACCCGCCGAGGTCGAGGGGCTGGGCCTGCTCGACGTCGAGACGGTCCTAGCGCCCGCAAAAACCCTGCGCCGTGTGGACGGGTGGGCGATGGGCGCACCGACCGAGGGATATGAGATGCATATGGGGGAAACGACCGGCCCCGGCACCGCCCGCCCCTTTGCGACGCTGGACGGCGGCAGGCCCGACGGCGCGGTCAGCGGCGCGGTGTTCGGATCCTATCTGCATGGCCTGTTTGCGTCGGCCGACTTGCGGTGTGCGTTGCTCGCGCAGGTCGGCGTCGCCGGAGGAGGCCGCGATTATCAGGCCGATGTCGACGCCGCACTCGACGACATCGCGGCCGAACTGGCAGCGCACGCCGATATCGACGGTCTGCTGCGGATCGCGGGAGCGGGCGCATGACCGGATCGTCGCTGTTCGTGCTCGGCGGCGCGCGGTCGGGCAAGAGCCGCTATGCGCAGGCGCGCGCCGAGGCCGATGCGAAAGGCATCGACGGCAGCCTCGTCTTCGTCGCGACCGCCGAAGCGTTCGACGATGAAATGCGCAGCCGCATCGCGCAGCATCGCGCCGACCGCGACGGGCGCTGGCGCACCGTCGAGGCGCCGCGCGACCTCCCCGCGGTGATCGACGCACTCAGCGGCAAGCGCGCGGTCGTCCTCGTCGACTGTTTGACGCTGTGGCTGTCGAACCTGCTCCTCGCGGGCGCCGACCTCGCGCAAGCGGCGACCGCATTATGCGCGGCCATCGGCCGGTTCGACGGTCGGCTGATCCTCGTTTCGAACGAGGTCGGGTGGGGAATCGTCCCCGACAATGCCCTCGCACGGCAGTTTCGGGACGAGGCCGGACGGCTCAACCAAGTTGTCGCGGCCGCCGCCGACGAGGTCGTGTTGATCGCCGCCGGGCTTCCGATGCACTTCAAGATCGCGGACAATCGTCCGTCGGCGTGACAGGTGCAGGAAAGCTGGCAAGGCCAAGGTCGGCGGATCGACAAGAGGGAGGATGCCGGATGGTCCGTTCGATGCTTTGCCGCAATTGGGTATTGCCCGTGGTCGCCACATTTGTCGGGGCCTTTTCCCCGGGCACGGCGCACGCCGCAGACTGCGCGGGGCTGACCGGACTCAAGCTGGCGGATGTGGTTATCACCGCCGCATCATCGGTCACGGCCGGGACCTTTACCGAGCCGCAGCGCGGAACCGAGGCGCCCGTTCGCCATGAGCGTGTCCCCGCCTTTTGCCGCGTTGCCGGCATCGCCAGCCCCGAACCCGGATCGCGCATCGGTTTCGAAGTCTGGTTGCCCGCGCCCACGGCATGGTCCGAGCGACTGCATATGGCAGGCAACGGCGGCTATGGCTCGAACCTCTACTGGGCCCAGCTGGTCGCCCGGGTACAGCGCGGCGATGTCGGCGTGGCGACCGACACCGGCCACAGCGGCGGATCGCTGACGTTCGGCCGCGACAATCCGGTCGCGATCGTCGACTGGGGTAATCGCGCCGCCCATGCGTCGGCGGTCGCCGCGAAACAGGTCGTGAAGGCCTATTACGGCCGGGCGCAGCGCTGGTCC
>JAFAED010000398.1 GCA_023424275.1 Pseudomonadota bacterium
CCTTGTGGTTGCCCAGCGTCTGCCCGTAAAGGCCTTCGAGCCGGTCGACCTCGGCCAGCACATTGTCGCGCAGCACCTGCCAGTTGAACTTGCAGTCGGAAACCTCCCAGCCGAACTTGCGCGCGTCATGGATATCCTCGGCGAAATGCGCACCGTAAACGAGCAGCTTCTTGGGCACGCACCCGCGAATGACGCAGGTGCCACCAACCCGATATTCTTCGGCTACCGCAACGCGCGCGCCGTGCGAGGCCGCGATGCGCGACGCACGGACGCCGCCCGAACCGGCGCCGATGACAAACAGGTCATAATCGAAATCGCTCATGGATAACCCCTGAATTGGACAGGCCTTTGCCTCGCGGCATAGCCGATAGATCGGCAGCCTCTGTCCATCTTTGGAATGACAGAATCTTCCCCGCGAGCCCGTAAATTATCCGAACAAAACGGAATGGCTTCGGATGAGTCCGCCGTCGGCATAGCTCGGCGCGCCGACACCAACGAGGCCCTTCCCGAAAACGGATGAGAAGGGACGGGAATGTTCATCGAAAATGCATGGTATGTCGCGGCCTGGCCTGAAGAGCTGCAATTCGGTAACCTCCTGTCGCGGCGGATCCTGGGCCAGCAGATATTATTCTATCGCCAAGCCGACGGAACGGCGACCGCGTTGATCGATGAATGTTGTCACCGCAAGGCGCCATTGTCGGTCGGCGTACAGGAGGCCGACAATGTTCGCTGCATGTATCATGGTCTGGTTTTTGCGCCCGACGGCCGCTGCGTCGAAATACCCGGACAGGATGTGATCAGTCCGCGGATCCGCGTGCGCAGCTATCCGGTCGTCGAACAGGATGGCTATATCTGGATATGGATGGGCGATCCCGAACGCGCAAAAGCCGAGGACATTGTGCCGCGTCCCTGGCAGGCGAGCAGCGAATGGGCATGGAAACCGGGTTATGTCCATGTCGGCGCCGATTATCGCCTGATCATGGACAATCTGCTCGACTTTTCGCACCTCTCCTTTGTCCACCAGAACAGTTTTGGCGGCTCGCGCAGCATGGCGAACACGCAGGCAAAAATCGAACGCATCGACGGCGGCATTCGTATCAAGCGGCAATATCCCTCGGATCCGGTGCCGCCTTATATTTCGCGGCTTGCTCCCACGCTCGAGGGGCCGGTGGATCGCTGGCAGACCTATGAATGGCGCACGCTGGGCAATCTTCTCGACCTCGATTCCGGCTTTGCTCCGGCGGGGAAGGGCGCGCTCGACGGGGCAGACGTTCCGGGGGCGCTGCGTTTCCACAGCATCCAGTCGCTCACACCGGAAACCGAAACTTCGACGCACTATTTCTGGAGCTACACGCGCAACTTCGATCTCGATAACGAGGCGCTCAGCGACAAGATTCTCGATGAAACATACGCCGGTCTGGAAGAGGACAAGGTGATGATCGAGGCCCAACAGCAAGTCATCCTGCGCACCGGCGATCATGACTTGATGGCGCTATCGATGGATTCCGGCGTCGTCCAGGGCCGCAACATGCTGAAAAGGGCGCTCGCGGAGGATCGTAGCGCTGTAGCGGCCTAATTTTGCCGGCCCGCATCCGTCCAACCATGGACGGATGCGTAGACAAGCCCCTTCGCGCGATCGTGCTGACGCCGCGGAGGGGCTTTTACATAGCGAGTGCGAAGAGTTCGTTGTGGCAGGAAATGCCGAGCTTGGCGTAGGCTCGCCGGCGATAGGTGACGACGCTCGTCTGACTGATTTCAAGATCGAGCGCGGTGCCCTCGATCGACTGGCCGTACAGCATGCGCGAGCAGACATCGATCTCGCGATCGCTGAGCTTGTCGTTCAGACGGCGAACGCGATGCTCTAGCGCTTCCAGCGACAGGCGTCGAACCCGGCCTTCGCCGGGACCCGATATCAAATCCGCGTGACGCATGATCGCGGGGAGCAGGATTTCGGCGACGCCCGAAAGAAATTGCGGCGCGTCCTCACTGAAGCGCCCGCGGCTCGACACGCGGTATAAATTGATCTGATAGTCGAGGCCGTTGACGCGCGAAAAGATCGTCAGGCGTTCGCCGATGTCGGGGTTGGTATAGCAGGCCTGCCGATAGGAAGCGTTGAGCACATCCTTGCCCGTTACCCGGACCAGCAGATAGCCGCCGGGCACCATCCGACGCCGACTGACCGACCGGACCGGATCCAGATGCGCGAAACGGTGGAAATATTCGCGCGAGACGGCATCGCTCAAATGGCTGCCGCCGACGCTGGTCGCAGCGCGGAAATCGACGTCGCCCTTGGCATTGATGCGCAGCAGCGACAGATGGTCGACGCCCACCGCATCGTCGAGCGCGTCGAGCGCGGACGCGGCAAACTCGTCCTGCCCGATCGCGGACACCAATGTTGCCATCTTGCGCAGCGGCGACGCACTTCGCCCCGGAATTTCCTGGACAGACAGCATCAGTTCCCTCCTGTCTGCGACATTTGTTTTCGTTCGGTCGCTATGACGTTAGATATCTTATAAACCGCCGTGCCGCCAAGCGGCTTCTAGTCGGCGGGGCATGGTACGGCTTCTTCGGGCCGGTTGGCGCCGGGGCGCTTCGGCAGCATCCAGATCGCAATGGCCGCGACCAGCGAGCCGGCCGCCATCAGGATAGCGATCGTCGCCTTGTCGACTTGGGCCGTCATGAGCACACCGGCCAGGATGGGACCGACGGCGGCGCCCGACCGTCCGATACCGATGACGACGCCCGTTCCTGTCGCGCGCAGCGCGGTCGGATACAGGTGCGCGATCAAGGCATACAGCCCGACCGAAGCCCCGATCATGCAAAAGCCGATGGCGAAGCCGGTCAATTTGAGAGCAGGGCCCGACGTCAGGTCGCCGAATATCGCCACCGCAGCCATCGTTCCCGCCAAAAGCGGAATCGTCGAGAGCTTCAGTCCGAAATGCCCTGCGAACCAGCCAAAGGCCAGGCCGCCGATAACGCCGCCGATATTGATCCACATCGAAACCAGCGCTGCCGTGCCTGGGTCGTGCCCGATTTCCACGACGATCGAGGGAACCCAGCCGAGGACGAAATAGGTAGTCAGCGTGTGCAGAGAATAGGCGATGGTCAGCGTCGCGGTGGTCAGGAGGAAGGTGTGCGAAAAAATATCCAGGCGCCTGACGGTGGCGGGCTTGCTCCCGTCGACGCGGACAAGGGTCGCCAGCCGGTGGCCGAGTTGCCGCAGTACGGCATTGGCATCGGCGAGAGCGCCAGCACCCTGTTTCGATACAATGAATTCGATGGATTCGGGCATGATGAGGAATACGAGGGGGATCATCGCGGCCGTCGCCGCCGCGCCGATCCAGAGGACGGCTTCCCAGCCATGACCGGGCAGCAGCGCCGCCGATGTGGCCGCAACCAGGACGCCTCCGATGGGATAGCCGACGCCCATCAGCCCGATCGCCAGATTGCGCCAGCGCATATTGGCATATTCATAGGCCATCGCCGTAATGGTGCCGACCATGGCGCCGATCCCGAGACCCGTCGTCAGGCGCCAGAAGGACAGCGAGGCGATACCCGACGACAGCGGGGCCATCGCCATCGAGATCGCCATGATCGTCAGGCAGATAATGATCATCGTCCGGCGGCCGAGGACGTCGGCCAGCGGCGAGAGGAACAGCGAGCCCAAAGACATGCCGATCAGGCTGGAGGCGATGACGATTCCGATCTGCTCGTGCGTGACCTGCCACGCTTCGCGGATCACCGGCGCTGCGAAGGTGATCGCGAGCATGTCGAAGCCGTCGAGGGCATTGAGGATGAGGCAGATCGCGACGGCAAGCCATTGGCGCCAGGTCATTCGATCTTGCGCGATGATTTCGCGAGGGTCCATTCTGTCTTTCCTTGAAGGCACGTCCATGCCCGGCCGACGGTCGGTCGTTATAGCTCAGTAATCGAAGCCGATCGTCACGCCGAACGTCCTCGGCTGTCCGCGCAACTGCGCCAGCAGCGTCGGGGACGCGCTGCTGACAAAGGTCACATAATTCTTGTCCGTCAGGTTGCGGACGAACAGGCCGGCATGCCATCCGCGGCCCTCCGAGCGCACGCCCAACCTGGCATCGAACAGCGCATAGCCGTCGACGTCCAGGTCGGGCAGCGCGCCGAGGCCCGAATTCTGCTTGCTCTGGTAGCTGAAATTGCCGCCGACATAAGCCTTAAGGCCGCCGCCGATTTCCGCCCGATACTCGGCATCGCCCGTCAGCTGCCATTTGGGCGTCAGCGGAAATTGCTCGCCGCCGACATCGACCGGCTGACCAAAGGCGTTGAAGTTCTGGAACGACCCCTTGATCCGCGAGCCGACATAGGTTCCGCCCAAATTGAGCGAGAAGGAATCGGAGGGCGTCCAGCCGAGTTGCAATTCGGCGCCCTGGACACGCGACTTCGGAACATTGACCAACGCATTGAGCGCGCCGAGAACCGGGTCGATGATTTTTCCGCGAAACTGCTTGTCGGTATAATCATAATAAAAGGCGGCGCCGTTGAGTTGCAACTGGCGGTCGAGCAGGCTGAGTTTGAATCCCGCCTCGAACGCCAGGACCGATTCCTGGGTCGCCGGCCGGAACTGGATGCCATAGGTGGCGCCCGACGTCGGGAAGGCGCCGCTCTTGTACCCGCGGCTTACATTGACATAGACCAGCTTGCCTGTGCCGATCTCATAATCCGCGCCGAGCCGCCACGACAGATTGTCCTCCGCCAGCGTGTCGCGGAACTGATTGGGCAGGAAATTCGTATCGAGCGATGCGCAGGCGCCGGGCAGGATGGTGATCGGCCGGCCGTTGCGCGCCGTCGCGATCGCCGACAGCAGGGCGGCCAACTGGCCGCTGCCATTGTCGTACATGCATCCCTCGAAACGGCGTCGATCGTCGGAATAGCGTGCGCCGGCGTGGAGCGTTACGCCATTGTCCAGCTCGTAATCGAGGTTGGCGAAGGCGGCGTAGGTGTCGACGATCGTGCTGTTGCGCGTATCGACGCCGTCAAACGGCACGCCGATGTTGGAAAAGGTCGCGGCGAGCGAGTCTGCGATCTTTTCATGCTGGTAATTGCCGCCCACGAGCCAGAAGAGCCGGCCGGCATCGCCCGACAACCGCAATTCCTGCGAGAATATTTCGAGTTGGCCCGGGGTCGAATATTCATTGGCTCGCAGCGTGGTTCCGTCTGCATCGACGAGGCCGTTGCGATCGAGTTCCTGCCATGTCGTGATCGAAACGAGATCGACATTGCTGCCCAGCGCATATTCGACGCGGCCGGAGAACTGGTAATAATCATTGTCGCGTTTGTAGGCGAAGCCGGGCGTCCAGTCGGCCGCCCGGTTGGTGTTCGGCGCCCGCGGATAATTGACCAGCGCAGGCGGCAGGGCGGCCGGGTTCACGAGCATCCGCAGGAATTGATAGGCTTGGTTGTCGGACCGATCGCGCCAGCCGTTGGCGTTGAGCCGGATACGCAGCCCGTCGGCGGGTTCGAGGTCGACCAGCAGGCGGCCGACGAGCAAATCCTTTTCGCCGATCCCGTCGCGGCGCGTGAAGCTGCGTTGCCAGTCATCGCCGCGGGTATAGCGTATGGCCGCGCGCGCGTTGACACCCTCGCCCAGCGGCCCCGTAATATGGCCTTGCAGGGTCAAGGCATCGAAGCGGCCATAGCTGATTTCGCCGCTGGCACCAAAAACATCCTTCGGCTTGGCGGCGATATAATTGATTGCGCCGCCGGTCGAATTCTGCCCGTAGAGCGTGCCTTGCGGTCCCTTGAGGACCTCGACGCGCTCAAGGTCGAGCGACGCGCCGGTGGTCAGGATCGAATAAGGCAGCGGCGCCTCGTCGCTGTAGACGCTGACCGCCGGCGGCGCCGCAAGGCTGGTGTCATAGAAGCCGATGCCGCGGAGCGTGAAAACGGGCACGCCATAGCTGGATGGGGTGAAGTTGAATCCTGGGACGATCTTGGCAAGATCGCCGGTATCGATGACGCCGGCCTGGGCAAGGGCGTCTTCGCCCGCCGCGGTAATCGACATGCCGACCGAATTGATGCTTTCGGCGCGTTTGGTCGCCGTCACGATGATGTCGCCCGATCCGTCCGCGGCAACGCTGTCGTGGTCGTTGTCACCGATCGCCGCCGGCGGCGGCGTTTCGTCCTGTGCGCTTGCCATTTGCGGCAGCGCCAGCGCCAGCATGGCAATGGTGGACACGGTATATTGGCGGCGACACAACATCGGCAGTCTCCCTCTCAAGGCCGGGCTCTGACGGCCCGCAATCTCCCTTCCTGCCTAGCGCAAGCGTCGATGTCATACGTCATCTCCATTGAGGACGCGGCGGCACGAGCGTCGCCGGCTGTCCCCAATCGGGTGGACAACCCTTTCGCGTCATCTGGCCATCATGATGCCCGAGCCCGGCAATGGCGTGTCGACATCCGATCGACCGGGACC